>NZ_AEAA01000112.1:0-20098 GCF_000179335.1 Peptoniphilus sp. oral taxon 836 str. F0141 | reverse complement strand
ATATATTTTTTTATAATTCTACTGATATATTTGTAAAAATTTTTAATTTTTTATTTTATAATGTATAATAACATTATAAATGGAGGTTATATAATGAAAATTAACAAAAAAATCGCAGCAGGTGCACTTACACTTGCAATGCTTTCAACTTCTATCTCTTCTGTTTTTGCTTTTAATTTACCAAAAGTAGATAAGGCAATAAACAATTCTCAAAAAATAGATGTTTTAAAGAAGGCAAATTTAATCCATGGCTATGCAGATGGAAGTTTAGGTCTTGACAAAAGCTTAACTAGATCAGAACTTACTACTCTTATAGTTTTTGCTATAGGTGAAGACAAAAAGGCTGAAAGTCTTAAAAATGAAGAAAGTCCATTCAAGGATGTCGATAAGAAATATTGGGCTAATGGTATCATTAAAGTTGGTGTTGAAGTAAAAAATGCCAAGGGTCTCAAATTAATTCACGGTTATCCAGATCAAACTTTCAAAGGCGAAAATAAAATAACTTATGCTGAACTTCTAACAATTCTTGATATTTTAAAATCAGACAAGATTGATGAAAAAGCTGCAAAAGATGCTTCTTGGCCAAAAGATTGGATTAAATGGGCTGAAGAACTTAAAATTATTGGAAAAGATAGCGGACTTGAAATAAAAGATTACAATAAGGAAGCTAACAGAAATGATGCTTTCGTTCTTTTATATAATACCTTAGCTTCAGAAATTTCTGAAAAGAAAGAAGATAAGAAAGAAGATAAATCAAACATTGAAGGCGTTAAAAAAGATGTTAAAGCTTATTTAGAAGCACTTGATAAAAATAATGTTCTTGTAACTTTAAATTCTGTTGCAGGAGATGATGGATTTGAAGGAAGAATTCCTAAAAAATCTAAGGCTTATGATGAACTTTCTTCTGCCATAGATAAGGCTAAAGCTCTTCTTGCAAAGAAAGAACTTACTAGCGATGAAGAAAAAGAATTAATAAATCTTCAACCAAAACTTCATGAAAAGAAGGATAAGTTAACAAAAGGTCTTGCAGAACTTGCTTCTAATTTTGTTGTTGATTGGCATGTAGTGGGAGATCGTGATTTTAAGGCAACACACGGTAAATCTTATACTGAACTTAAAGATAATCAAATTAAAATTGAATCTAAAGCTACTACCTTAGCTGAAGATAAAGTTAAAATCGGTCTTGCAGTTGTTAAATCAAATGATTACGAAAACGCAAAAGTTGATGCAGTTTCTGGTTCAACACCAAAATATGAAAAATCTAAACTTGATAAAAAATTCTATGATGTTACAAGAACTGCAACAGGATTTTTAATCACACTAAAAACTAATGAAGCAGGTTTTGATGAAGCTATGAAAGATGTTAAAATCATTAAACCTGTTGTTAAGGTTACTTTAGCTGAAACTACAGCAAAACGTGGTGACAAAGAAGTTAAAGCTGTAACTGAAATTGAAAATGGAGATTTAGTATTTGTAAAATAAGTATTAATTTCTTATATTGAGAACCCTAAGGGGTTCTCTTTTTTTATTTTGTAAAAACTTAAACTTTTAAATAAGCATTATTATAAAAATTTATATACACAAAAAAGGAATGGTCAAAAGTAACCATTCCTCTAAATTTATTAATTTTCTTATTCTTCTTCACTTGTAGCTTCGACCAAGTCCTTCTTTTCTATAATTTCTGAATTTTCCAAAATATTATATTTTTCTTTAACTTCATCTGAAACTCCGATTTGAACTTTAGAATTTTTTCTTGCTCCAGTACCTGCTGGTATAAGTTGACCTATAATTATATTTTCCTTAAGACCTTGTAGGGTATCTTCTTTTCCTTTAATTGCTGCATCTGTCAATACTCTTGTAGTTTCTTGGAAAGATGCTGCTGATAGGAATGAATCTGTAGCAAGAGATGCTTTAGTTATACCTAATAAATTAACTTGACCTTGTGCTGGTCTAAGCCCTTTTTCTTCCATTTCTTTGTTTACGGAAATAAATTCATTCTTTTCAACTAAAGAACCCGGTAATAAATCTGTATCGCCAGCATCATCTATCTTATATTTTGATAACATCTGTCTGACTACAATTTCTATATGCTTATCGTTGATATCTACACCTTGAAGTCTATATACTCTTTGAACTTCCCTAACTATATATTCTTCAACACCTTTAGCACCCTTAACTCTTAAAAGGTCTTGTGGATATACAGAACCTTGAGTTAATTCGTCACCTGCATCAACAAAATCTCCGGATTTAACTTTAAGCCTTGCACCATAAACAACATTATAGGCATCTTTAAGTCCATCAGTTGTAGTAATAATAATTTCTTTTTTCTTATTAGTTTCTTTTATTTCGACTTCCCCAGCATGTTCAGCAATCATTGCAAGACCTTTTGGTTTTCTTGCTTCAAAAAGTTCTTCAACTCTAGGAAGACCTTGAGTGATATCTGCTGCTTGAGCTACACCACCTGTATGGAATGTTCTCATTGTTAATTGAGTACCAGGTTCGCCTATTGATTGAGCTGCTATAACTCCAACTGCTTCTCCTATGCCAACCTCATTACCTGTAGCTAAGTTTCTTCCATAGCAGTGAGCACAAACGCCCTTCTTAGATTTACATACCAATACTGATCTTACCTTAACTTCAGTAATTCCTGCGTCTACAATTCTATCTGCATCTTCATCAGAAATTTCTGTATTTTCTTTTACAAGAACTTCGCCTGTATTTGGATCAATAATATCTTCAAAGGCATATCTTCCAGCTATTCTATCAGCAAGATTTTCAATGACTTCTTTTCCATCTTTGAAAGCACGGGCAACTATATATTGGTCAGTATGACAATCTTCTTCTTGAATTATTATTTGTTGAGAAACATCAACAAGTCTTCTTGTTAGATAACCTGAGTCGGCAGTTCTTAGTGCTGTATCTGCAAGACCTTTTCTAGATCCGTGGGCAGACATATAAAATTCCAACACACTAAGTCCTTCTCTAAAGTTTGATGTTATAGGTACTTCTATTGTCCTTCCTGACGGTGAAGCCATAAGACCACGCATACCTGCTAATTGTCTGATTTGGTTTTTAGAACCTCTGGCTCCTGAATCAGCCATAATATAAATATTATTTAATCTATCAAAGCCTTTCATAACATCATCTGTTAAGTCATCAGTAGCCTTATTCCAGATATCAATAACTTTTTCATATCTTTCATCATCAGATATAAGACCACGTCTATAGGCTTTTTCATATTTCTCTACTTCTTTTTGAGCTGCTTCCAAAATTTTAGGTTTAGATTCAGGAATTTGAACATCTCCCATTGATATTGAAATTGCTCCTATAGTAGAGTAATGATATCCATAAGATTTTATATTATCAAGAAGTTTTGCTGTTTCTATATTTCCATGTTTCTTGTAAGTTCTTTCAATTATTACTGCCAAAAGTTTTTTATCTATGACTTGGTCAACTTCAAGAGAATATTTATCTTCATCTCTGTTTACAAATCCCAAATCTTGTGGAATAAATTCATTTACAATAAATCTACCCACTGATGAGGCAACAATTTTTCCTCTCTTGTCATCTTCTCCTGCAAATCTTCTCACTTTTACATGAGCTTGTAGATGTAAGAATCCACAGTAATATGCCTTCATCATTTCATCATATGAGCAGAAAACTGATCCATCTCCCTTTAACTTTTCTTTTCTATCTAAAGTTAAATAATATGAACCTAAAATCATATCTTGAGTTGGAATGGCAATAGGTTTACCATCCTTTAAGCCCAAAATATTATTTGTAGATAACATCAAAAGTCTTGCTTCAGCTTGAGCTTCTGTTGATAGTGGAAGGTGGATAGCCATTTGGTCTCCATCAAAATCGGCATTGTAAGCAGTACATGATAATGGGTGAAGCTTGATCGCCTTTCCTTCAACAAGTACTGGTTCAAAAGCTTGAATACCAAGCCTGTGTAGTGTAGGGGCACGGTTTAACAATACTGGATGGTCTTTAATTACATCTTCAAGCACATCCCAAACATCATCCCTAACTCTTTCTACCATTCTTTTAGCAGATTTAATGTTGTGAGCTAAGCCTCTTTTTACAAGTTCTCTCATGACAAAAGGTTTGAAAAGTTCTAGTGCCATATTCTTAGGAACACCGCATTGATAGAATTTTAAATCAGGTCCTACAACAATTACACTACGTCCTGAATAGTCGACACGCTTACCTAAAAGATTTTGTCTAAATCTACCTTGTTTACCTTTAAGCATTTCTGATAAAGATTTTAATGGTCTGTTACCAGGACCTGTAACAGGTCTTCCTCGTCTACCATTATCTATTAGGGCATCAACAGCTTCTTGTAACATTCTCTTTTCATTTCTTACAATGATATCAGGAGCATTAATGTCCATTAATTTTTTTAGTCTGTTATTTCTATTGATAATTCTTCTATATAAATCATTTAAATCACTTGTAGCAAATCTGCCACCATCAAGTTGGACCATAGGTCTTAAATCTGGTGGAATTACAGGAATTGCATCAAGAACCATCCAAGTTGGATCATTTCCTGATTGGATAAAAGCATCAATAACTTCAAGCCTTCTTGTGATACGAATTTTCTTTTGACCAGTCGCATTTTCAAGTTCTTCAGTCAATTCATCATTTTCTTTTTGTAAATCAACCTTTGCTAAAAGCTCTTTTATGGCTTCTGCTCCCATTTTAGCAGTAAATTTATCGCCATATTCTCTTTTAAATTCTCTATATTCTACTTCGCTTAGCAGTTGTTTTTCATAAAGAGTAGTTTGTCCACTTTCTACCCTTGTAACAACATATGCCGCAAAGTATAAAACTTTTTCCAAAGCTCTTGGACTCATGTCAAGCACAAGACCCATACGTGATGGAATTCCTTTAAAATACCAAATATGGGAAACAGGAGCTGCAAGCTCAATATGACCCATTCTTTCACGTCTAACCTTGGCCTTTGTAACTTCTACTCCGCATTTTTCGCAGACTACACCCTTATATCTAACTCTTTTATATTTTCCACAGGCACATTCCCAGTCCTTTGTAGGTCCAAAAATCTTTTCGCAGAATAAACCTTCCTTTTCTGGTTTTAATGTCCTGTAATTAATTGTTTCAGGTTTTTTTACTTCTCCATAAGACCATTCTCTGATCTTTTCTGGTGAAGCTAAACCTATTTTAATAGAATGGAATAATTCGTGTTCGCTCAAAAGGATACTCCTTTCCCTTATTCATTTTCAATATCTTCGTAGTCTTTATCAGAATTTTCAAAATAATCTGAAGAATCTCCCAAGATAGATTCATCATCATTTTCAGAATCACTGTAGGAATCATCCCCATCATCATCGGTAAAACTTTCATCTAAAGCTTCTGCTTCTTCGCTTGAAATAGTCCTTATAGCAGAATTGTTATTGGAAGTATTTGTTTCTATAAGATTTCTAACATCTTCTTCATTATCTTCTTCAATAGCATCAATTCTTGAAAGATCATCTTCTTCAGCCTCTAAATCAACTGGGTTTCCATCATCATCTAAAACTTCTATTTCTAAGGCTAAAGATTGCAATTCTTTTATTAAAACCTTAAAAGATTCTGGAATGCTCGGTTGTGGAATATTTTCACCTTTAACTATAGCTTCATAAGTCTTTACACGTCCTACAATATCATCAGATTTTACAGTTAGCATTTCTTGTAAGGTGTAAGATGCACCATAAGCTTCAAGAGCCCAAACTTCCATTTCTCCAAATCTTTGTCCACCAAATTGTGCCTTTCCTCCTAGGGGTTGTTGAGTAACCAGTGAGTAAGGTCCTGTTGAACGAGCATGGATTTTTTCATCAACTAAATGGTGAAGTTTTAACATATACATATATCCAACAGTTACAGGATGGTCAAATTCTTCTCCAGTTCTTCCGTCACGAAGTTGTATTTTTCCATCATGAGGATATCCTGCTTTTTCAAGAGATTCAAAAATATCTGATTCATTAGCCCCATCAAAAACTGGTGTGGCTACGTGCCATCCAAGTTTTTTTGCAGCAAGACCCAAGTGAACTTCCAACACTTGTCCTAAGTTCATACGGCTAGGAACTCCTAGAGGATTTAATACAATTTGAATAGGCGTACCATCAGGCATATAAGGCATATCTTCTTTAGGAAGCACCCTTGATATAACCCCTTTGTTACCGTGACGACCACACATCTTATCTCCAACTTGGATTTTTCTTTTTGTAGCTACAAAAACTCTTACCATTTCATTGACGCCTGGTTGCAATTCATCGCCTTCAGACCTTTTGAAAGTTTTAACATCTACAACAATTCCATGTTCTCCATGAGGTAGTCTTAGTGATGTGTCACGTACTTCACGAGCCTTTTCACCGAATATAGACCTTAAAAGTCTTTCTTCAGCAGAAAGTTCTGTTTCTCCCTTCGGTGTTACCTTTCCAACTAAAATATCTCCAGGTTTAACCTCAGCCCCGATTCTTACTACTCCAAGTTCATCTAAGTCCTTAAGCATATCATCCCCAACATTAGGAATGTCACGAGTGATTTCTTCAGGTCCTAATTTTGTATCACGAGCTTCAGACTCATATTCTTCAATATGAAGAGAAGTTAAAGTATCATTAATAACTAATTCTTGATTAACCAAAACAGCATCTTCATAGTTGTAGCCTTCCCAGTTCATGAAAGCTATTAAAATATTTTTACCAAGTGCCATTTCTCCCATATCGGTAGATGGACCATCAGCAATTATTTCACCTTTCTTAACCTTTTGTCCTTCATTTACGATAGGTCTTTGGTTAATGGTTGTGCCTTGGTTGCCTCCTACAAACTTATGAAGTTTATAGGTATCAAGAACTTTATCTTTATCTCTACGAAGTTCTATGTGCGTTGCATCAACTTTTTCTATAACACCATCATCAGTTGAAACAATTACAACACCTGAGTCTTTAGCTGCCCTGTATTCAATACCTGTACCTACAATAGGTGCTTGTGTTGAAAGTAGCGGTACGGCTTGTCTTTGCATGTTGGCGCCCATTAGAGCTCTGTTAGCATCATCATTTTCAAGGAAAGGAATCATAGAAGTTCCGACAGCAACAATTTGTTGAGGAGAAACATCCATGTAGGTAACATCTTTTACATCAAATATATCTACAATGCCTTCATGACCTCTACAAGCAATTCTCTTTTCTAAGAATCTTCCATCTTCATCAAGTTTTTCATAGGATTGAGCAATAATTTGCTCATATTCTACATCAGCAGTTAAATATTCAATTTTATCTGTAACAACTCCATCTACAACTTTTCTGTAAGGAGTTTCTATAAATCCATATTCATTAATTCTGGCATAGGTTGTTAAAGAAGTGATTAATCCTATATTAGGTCCTTCTGGAGTTTCTATAGGGCACATTCTTCCATAGTGTGAGTTATGGACGTCACGCACTTCAAAACCAGCCCTGTCTCTACTCAACCCACCAGGTCCTAGTGCAGATAACCTTCTTTTGTGAGTTAATTCTGACAAGGGGTTGTTTTGGTCCATAAATTGTGAAAGTTGTGAAGAACCGAAAAATTCTTTAATGGCAGCCGTAACAGGTCTTATATTTATAAGAGATTGTGGTGTTGTAGCTTCAACATCCTGTACAGTCATTCTTTCACGAATAACACGTTCCATTCTGGAAATACCGATTCTGAATTGATTTTGAAGAAGTTCACCAACTGATCTAATTCTTCTATTTCCTAGATGGTCAATGTCATCTGTATAGCCAACTCCATCCATAAGATTAAATTCATAATTTATAGCAGCGACAATATCATCTACTACTATATGTTTTGGACTTAATTCGTTGTGTCTTTTCTTTAATTCTTCTTTTAACGCTTCTTCATCTGAGCCAAATTCTTCATAGATTGATTGGAATAAAGGAAAATAAATTTTTTCCCTAAAACCTAACTCTTCTAATGTAAAGTTAAGCCCAAAGGATGAAGGTATACAGAAATTATTTCCAATTACAATAACTTCTCTTGATTCAGATTCATCAAAAGGATTTAAAACCTTCAAAAGAATTCTGTTTATACCTGCATTCTCAATCTCAAAAGCTTTTGCTCTATCTAAAGTTTCTCCTTTTTCTGCAATTATTTCTCCAGTAAGAGGATTAACTGCATCTTCAGCTAGTATATTATTTTCAATTCTAGCTTCTATTCCTAATTTTTTATTAAACTTATATCTACCAACTCTTGCAAGATCATATCTTCTGTCATCAAAAAACATATTTTCAAATAATGATTTTGCACTGTCAAGGGTTGGCGGTTCGCCAGGTCTTAGTTTTTTATAAATTTCAAGTAAAGCTTCTGTTTTATTTGAAGTTGTATCTTTTTCAAAAGTTTTTGTTAAAGCTTCACTTTCCCCTAAGATATCTGTAATTTCACGATTGCTTTCAACGCCTATTGCACGAGCAAGAATTGTTATAGGTATTTTTCTTGTTCTATCAATACGAACGTTGATAACACCTGCTGCATCAGTTTCAAATTCAAGCCATGCTCCACGATTGGGTATAAGAGTTGAAGAATAAAGTTTCTTACCTGTCTTATCCCTTTCTTCCTTAAAATAAGCCCCTGGGCTTCTAACAAGTTGTGATACTACAACACGTTCAGCTCCGTTTATAACAAAGGTTCCTGTTGGAGTCATTAAGGGTAAATCACCCATAAAAACTTCTTGTTCCTTTACTTCGCCTGTTTCGGTGTTAATCAGCCTGACTTTTACTTTAAGAGGTGCGCAATAATTGGTATCTCTTTGTTTTGATTCATCAATATCATATTTAATATCATCTGAAATATAATAATCAACGAACTCTAAAATTAATTTACCTGAGTAATCTTCAATAGGAGAGACATCATCGAAAACTTCCTTAAGCCCTTCTTTAATGAACCAGTCAAAAGAAGAAGTCTGCACGTCAAGGAGGTTTGGTAAACTCATTACCTCTTCTACTCGAGAAAAACTCATTCTCTCACGTTTCCCATATTTCACAGGATGTACCATTTTTTCACCCTAGCCTTTCATGGTTTATTAGAAAATTAGAGGACACTATTCCACTCTAATTATTATTATGCAAATAATAATTTTAACATATCATTACCATATATTCAATATGCTTTTAGTAAATAATTTTCGGGAATAAATTTCTAAAAAAGCTTCTAAAAAAAAGATGAAAAGTATAGAAAATATCTAAACTTTTCACCTTTTTAATTATTTTTTTAATATTTCAAGAGCTTTTTGCAGTTGTGTATCAGTATCAAGAAAATCTACTCCTATACCCTTAATACCTTCCGGCTCTTTAACTTTTATATCGGGTTCGATACCAAGTTTATGGATACTTTTCCCACTTGGAGTAAAGTATGCTGCTGTCGTTAATTTCAAGCCACTTCCTTTCGCTAATGGAAATACAGTTTGAACAATTCCTTTTCCATAGGATTTTTCTCCAACAATAGTGGCTCTTTTATAATCTCTTATAGCTCCTGCTACAATTTCAGATGCTGATGCAGAGCCTCCATTTTGTAAGACAACCATTTTTGTATCTACATAATTTTTATCTGATTTATATTCTTCAATAATCTTATTTTGATTATCTTTTAAGGTAACTATAACTCCTTCAGGAAGAATTTTATCACATATACCAACTGCTGCATCTACAACTCCACCAGGATTACCTCTTAAATCAAGAATTATACCCGACTTGTTTTTTTTCACTAAATCATCAAGGGCTTTGCTAAACTCTTTATCTGTATCTTCATCGAAAACAGTTATCCCTATATAACCAATTTCTCCTAATTCTTTTTCTATAACAGATGCTATTTTAACTTGATCTCTTTTTACACTAATTTCTTGAGGTTTTTTACTTCCACTTTTTAAAACTAAGAGTTTAACTAAAGAATCTTTTTCTCCCCTGATGGCTTTTGAAGCTTCAGTAATATTATCACCTGTGTAGTCCTTACCATTTATTTGCAGTATTTTATCCCCTGAATTTAGACCAGCCTTCTCAGCTGGTGAACCTTTTATTGGCGAGATTACTGTTATTAGACCATCTTCACCAGGTGCTATATAAACTCCAATGCCGAAAAATTTACCTGTAGTTTCTTCTGTTAAGGCATCCATCTCTTCAGGCGATAAATACTCTGAATATGGGTCTTTAAGAGAAGCTACAGCTCCTTTTAATTCTCCAATTTCAAAATTTTTCTCATCAACTTTAAAAAGATAGTGTTTTTTTATGAAATTTTCCAACTGAACTATATTGTTAAATTTATCAGTCGTCCCTAAAAATAAACCGTGTAAGGTTACAAATCTTGTTGCAATATTTGTCAAAATTAATATTGCAAGAAAAATGATTATTCGTTTTGTTTTTTTCATTATATATATCCTAAGGGGTTAACAGGTTGTCCGTTAACTCTTACTTCAAAGTGCAGGTGAGGCCCTGTTGAAAGACCAGTCGAACCTATAAATGATACAACATCTCCTGCTTTTACCTTTTGTCCTACACTTACATTTACTCTTGAATTATGTGCATAAACTGTAACTATGTCCCCATGATCAACCATTACAACATTGCCATATCCTGACATTTGTCTTGCCATAATTACTGTTCCTGATGCTGCTGCAACAACTGGAGTTCCAGCCGGTCCAGGAATATCTACACCTGAGTGAAATCTATAAATCTTTAAAATTGGATGAAATCTTTGACCAAAAGGAGAAGAAATTCTTGTATGTCCAGGTACTGGCCAATTTAGTTTGCCTGCTGCTCTTGGGCTTGGGGCAATATTCATACCTTGTCCTGACTTAGCCATTTTTTTTGCATTTTCTTTTTGAATTTCTTTTTTGATTTGTTCTTGTAACTTGACAATTTCAGAATCAAGATTATCCCATTGAGCCTGAGCTTTGTTATATTCCTCTCTATATAAGTCAATATTTTCTTGTAGCTTACTTATATATTGATTTTTAGCTTCAATAGCTGTTTGATAATTACTTCTTTCAATCACTAGAGAAGTCTTTTTTGCATTAACAACATTTCTGTCATTTGTTAATTTTTCTTTAGCCATTTTAATAGTTTTAATTTGTTGGCTTATATAATTAATTAAATCCCTGTCTGCCTGTGCAATTCTAGATATATTCTTGTTATTTTTTAATAAATCCTCAATAGATTTAGAATTCATTATAACTTCCAAATATCTTATATTGCCCCTTTTATACATTTCTCTTATTCTAACTCTGAAAAGGTCAATATTATCATCTAAATTTTTTTGAGCTTCATTTAATTTTTTTTGATTTTTTTCTATTTCAATATTTAATTTGTCAATATCTTTTTGTAAACTTGTAATTTGAGTAGTTGTGTTGTTAATTTTAGAATCAAGCTTATCAATTTCTTTTTCCACATCTGTGACTTGACCTTGAGTATTCTTGATCTTCTCCTTTTTCAATTGCATTTGAGATTTAACTTTTTCTTTTTCCTTTTTCTTTTGTTCTTGTTGCTTTTTCAACTGAGCACTATCCGCAAAAACAGAAGTAAAAAGTATAAGTACTAAAAAAATTACAAATTTTCTTTTATTTTTAAACATTAAACCACCTAAACATTTAAGAATCTCTTTGTAGAAAATAAAGAACCTAAATAACCGATACCTATTCCTATACATAGATATACAATGAATAGGTCATTCTTAACAAGTTCCACACCCACAAGATCTATATTAGTAATCTTAAAAAGTTCCATATTTATTCTTTCAAATAAATATGAATAAAAATTCACTGTTAAAAATGTTGCTATTAAAGCTCCAAAAACACCAAAGAGTATTCCCTCTATAAGAAAAGGTCCTCTTATATAAGAATTAGTTGCTCCTATATATCTCATTATAGAAATTTCATTTTCTCTATTTGCAATGGCTATTTTAATAGTATTATGCATAATTAGTACAGAAACCAAAAACAATATGGCTACAATTGCAATTCCTACATACTTAAGACCATTCTCAAATCTCATCATTTTACTTATAAAATCATATTGATATTCAACATCTTCAACTATAGGTAAATCTTTATATTTGTTTTTTACATCTAAACCTTGAGAAAGTTCTTTCATTTCTACTGTGATAGAAGCTGGAAGTGGATTGCCACCAGGCATATCTTCAAAAACAGAAACATCTTCGCCAAAACCTTCTTTAAATTCTTCTAAGGCATCTTCTCTTGATATATAATCAATTTTTTTAACTCTTGCATCTTCTGTCAGTTCTTTAATAAAATTATTCACATCAACAGCAGGTGCATCATCTTTAAGATAAAAAACAAGCTTATCGAGTTTTTCTCCTGTCTGATAAACCATGGCATTAAGATTTAAAACTAGAAGCAAAACAACACCTAATAAGGTCAACATAGCCGCTATAGAAATAGTTGAAGTAAATGCCATTGTCTTATTACGCCATAAACTTTTAAATGCCTCTTTGCATACATTAATCAGTTGTCGTACAAGTCTCACAATAGTATCCACCCTTCTCTATATTTCCAACAATATTACCATCTTTTAATGTAACAACATGCTTTTTCATCTCATTAACTATATTAACTGCATGAGATGCCATAATTACTGTTGTTCCTTGATCGTTAATATTAGCTAAAGCTTTCATTATATCCCAAGCTGTATTTTCGTCTAAATTTCCAGTAGGTTCATCACATACTAAAATAGGAGCATTATTTACTATTGCTCTAGCAATAGCAACTCTTTGGCTTTCTCCTCCTGATAGCTCATCAAGATGAGCTTTTTTCTTATCCGATAAACTGACAAGGTCAAGAGCTCTTCCAACATTTCTATTTATTTCCCTACGACTCGCTCCAATAATTTCAAGGGCATAGGCAACATTTTCAAAGACAGTTTTTTTAGGTAAAAGTCTAAAATCTTGAAAAACCACTGAAATATTTCTCCTAAGTCTAGGCACTTGATATTCAGATATTTTACTTAAATCTATATCATCAATTAAAATTCTTCCACGACTTACTTTCTCTTCTCTAATAAGTAATTTAATCAAGGTAGATTTTCCAGCCCCCGATGGACCTACAAAAAATACAAAATCTCCTTTTGGTATTTTTAAATTAATATTTGAAAGAGCACGAGTTCCATTATCGTATTCTTTATATACATTATCAAATTTAATCATAATAATCCTTTCTACATTTCTCTATAGATTATATTACAAAATGTTTACAATTTACAGAGGAAATTTATAAATGTATAAAATTCTATATATAAAAAACCGACTAAAAAGCCGGTTTAATTATTTATCAATTTTGCCAAAATCTTTAAATGGATAAATTCTATTTTTTGTTGCTCCAATTAATGCTTTTTCCTTTATGGGGCCAAAATTTCTGCAATCATAGGAACCAGGTCTGTTATCTCCCATTAGGAAATATTCATCCTTTCCAAGTTTCCAGGTGTTTTCATCATAGGAATCTGTATATACACCCTCTTGTAAATAATTTTCATCTAATTCTTTGCCATTAACATAAACCTTACCCGCCTCAATATGAACTTCATCTCCAGGTTCACCAATAAGTCTTTTTATCAGATTTTTATTGTCTTCAGGACTCTTAAATATAACAATTTGTCCTCTTTTATAATTATGGGTCCAATCGACTATTCTATCTACAAGCACAAGATCCTTAGGATAAAGAGTAGGAAACATAGATGTTTGATTTACTACAGCTAAGTTAAAAACAAAATTTCTTATTATTAAAGCTATCACTACAGCAGAAATTACAACTTTTAAATCATCCATAAGACTTGATTTTTTCTTTTCTTCTTTATTAACTTCATTCATTCATATCACCTTAAACATTATAATCCTAATAAATAATATAGTAAATGTTCTATTTTACTTTGCTTTATTTTTATCCAATATGATAGATTCCAATTCACCAGAATCTTTATCTAATTGATTCAGGTCACTCTGTGTTATATTGTAGTGGTTACTATTAGTTTGACTGTTAGTATTTTTTGCATTGGAATTTCTATTAATATTATTATTTACATTATTATCAACTTTATTGTTATTTATTAAGGAATTATTGTTAGCTTTAGTTATAGAATTTTCATTAGTCTTTTTAGGATTCTTATCTACTAGAACTATTTCTTTATCATTAGCATTGTAGCTTACTTCCATACCTAAAATTTCTGCAACAAACCTTATGGGTACAAAGGTTCTATCACCCTTAATAATAGCAGGCGTATCTACTGTGATTGATTTTTCTCCTACATTAATTTTCTTAGAATCAACTTTAAAATAAATGTCATTATTTATATCATTTGTTCTTACAAAAACTGATTTCTCTTCACCGTTCCAATCAACTTGATAGCCCAAAGCTTCTACAATAAATCTTAGAGGCACCATTGTCCTTGAATTTTTTATAAAAGGTGCTGTATCCATTTGTGCTTTTTGACCATTAATTTTATAAGTCTTCTTGCCTATATTCATAGTAACAGTCTTTGCATTTGCATCAAGGAAATTAAGCTCAGCTTTTTTATCATTGATACTAGCGATAAGTTTTGGATTTGTACCTAATTTATTTATTGTTACTGTTGAAGAATTAACATCAAGCTTTCCATCAACATCAAGAAGTTGGAATTTGAAAACTCTTGGCGAAAGTTTTATATCTTTTCCATCAACTTTAGCTTCTATAGTGAAATTAATTTTATCCCCTGGCTTAACATTTCTTGAATCGCTAATAATTTCAAGAGATTCAAAAGCTTTAGAATCTTTAATATTTATTTCTTTACTAATATTTTCTCCCTTATTAGTAGTTAAAGATAAATTGAATTTTCCAGGAACCATAGCAAGATAAGAAGTGCCATTTAAGATATTTTGACCATTTGAATTTTCACTTAATTTATAGGTTCTATCAGAAATATCAATAGGATTTAAAAACTTATCCCAGGCTGATTTTAAAGAAAAATCAGTTGATTGACCTATAACTAAATCAGTATTTCCTTTTAATTTTCCGTCTATAATTTGTCCAGTATTTTTTGTAGTATTAAAAACTCCAATACCGTTAACTACTTTTCTTTCAGCCTTATTTCCTTCAGGATTTATAACTCTTGTTCTATTCAAATCACCGAGATTTCTCACAACCATAGCTGTTGAGCCACCACCGTCTAAATTTAAAGCCCTTTGGCAACCCAAATTAACCATAAAATTAGAAAGTTCATTTAAACTCATTCCGCTTGATCTTTTTGTTCTTCCTTCACAAGAAACAATATATACGCTCTTGCCTCCATCGGCTATTCCTATACAAGTTCTAGCTCTAGTGCCTCCAATAGAATTTATATCTTTTTTATAGGGTCTTGTTTTGGAATTATCAACCAAAAGAGAATGACCACCTATTAGCATTTTCCAAGATTTCTGAGGATAAATATCATAAGTAATCTTTAATTTATCTCCAATTTTTATATTATTTTTTACAAAAGTTGCACTAGCTCCACTAACTTGTAAAATCTTATAACCACTTGGAATTTTTAAGTCTAAATTCTTGTCATAAATAATTTTTTCAACGACATTATCTTGATTCAATAGAACCTCTCCAGCAGTTTTATCACCACGAGATTTTGAAGTCCAAAAATCTGTATACATTTGAATCTTAGATTCGTGAGAGTATTCCTTAGAAGGTTGATACCAATATAAATTCTTATTTAATCCGTCAATATTATAAGTTGTTCCATTGGGTGCTGTAACTTTTCCACCAAAATTTGTATCTAAAATATAGGCAGTATTTGTTGAATCAATCCCAAAAGAATATATATCTGTTAAAACACCAGGAGATGATTTTATGTCACCATCAATAATTGAAGGTCCAAGAGGAACCCCTTGAAGAGCCATACTAAAAAAATCACCATTACAAAGTCCAACTGCATTAGTTCTATTTGCCATTTGAGAAACACTTGCCTTCTCAGTATAAGAACCATTTCCAGCAACAGTATTTAACTTAATATAAGGATTATTTAAATCACACTTTAAAACATTTAAGATTGCATTTCCCTTACTTGTTTTAACTGTGTATTGAAAGTTCACAACTCCTGGAGCTATTTCCTCCTGAGAATTAAGTTTATTTTCAGCAAATATAAAATTAGTAATAATTATGGAAAAAACCATAAAAAATATAATAAGTCTTTTTTTCATTTATTTATTCCTCCGCTTACTATTATAGAGTAAATAAGTTAAATAAATTAGAATTTATTAATTTGTAATAAAATCGTAATTATCTAATTGATACATCTTGCAAAAAACGCATCCTTATCCTTAATTAAATTTAAAAATTCTGATCTTTTAATCTTCTTTGTAAAAATAATTTTTTGACCCTTATATATTTCTTCCCTTTCAACAAGATCTTCAGGAAAATCACCGCTAATCCTTAAGTAATATTGCCCCTCAAAATTATCATTATAATTGACAAGGTCATTTCCACCATAAACTCTTATATCATTTTTCTTTATAACATCAATTATATCTTGAAGAACAGCAGAGGCAGTAGGTAAAGAGCCAGCACCAGGACCTTTTAAAGTTATCTTTTCAAAATAATCCCCATAAATTTCCACCATATTATAAGCTCCCTCAAGCCTTGCTAAATCTTCATCTTTTTTGAATAAACAAGGTTCAATTATACATACATAATTATCGCCTAATTTTTGTCCAAGGCAAACCTCTTTAACCCTATAATTACCAGAAAGATATTCAACATCTATTTTATTAATCTTATCAAGTCCAAAAACTTCAATATCATCTTCAGTAATTTTACCCTTACAAATAATTGACATAAGAATCCTAAGCTTTCTTCTCATATCAAATCCCTTAACATCATCAGTAGGGTCGTGTTCAGCAAAACCTTTATCTTGAGCTTCCTTTAAAACCTCATCATAATCTTTATTATTCTCAAACATATTGTATAAAATATAATTGCTAGTTCCATTGAGAATACCATAAATTTTATTAATATTATTAAAAATAGATAAAGATTTTACCTCTCTTACAATTGGAATTGTTCCACCAACTGAGGCTTCGTATAAAAATAACCTACCCTTATCTTGAGAAATTTCCATTAATTCTTCAAAATATTTACTTACTACAGCTTTATTTGAACTTACAACATCCTTACCATTTTCTAAAGCTTTCTTAATGTAAAGATAAGAATTTTCTACATCCCCTGTCATTTCAACAACAATATCTATATCCTTATCTAAATAGATATCATTATAATCATTAGTTAAAAGATTTTTGTCTATATCCTTATATTTAGATAAATTTCTGACCAAAATCTTAGAAATTTCAATATTTATATCAAGAGAATTTAAAAGTTCCTTTTTTTCCTTTAAAATATTATATAGTCCTCTGCCGACAGTCCCAAATCCTAATAATGCAATTTTTGTCATCTTATCCTCCTCAATCTATTTAAAAAAATTTTATATTAGAAAAAAATTAAAGTCAAGGTCAGAAAACTAATTAAGTAATTAGAGTTGACACTAAAAAATAGCCTTGGTATTATTAATAAAAGGAGGAAAAACTATGAGTTTTAATTTAGCGATTTTTGGAGCGACAGGCTTAGTTGGAGAAACAATGCGCTCCATATTAGAAGAAAGAAATTTACCTATAGATAATATTTATTTCTTTGCATCTGAAAGGTCAGCAGGCAAAAAAATAAAATTTTTAGATAAAGAATACGAAATAATAGAATTAAGTGAAGAAAATCTAAAAAAAGAAAAAATTGATTATGCACTTGGAGCCCTAGATTCAAGCTTGGCAAAAAAATTTTTACCCGTAGCTGCAAAACTTGGGATAAAAATAATAGATAACTCAAGCGCATATAGGATGGATGAAGATAAACCACTTGTAGTCCCAGAAATAAATCCACAAGATGCCCAATATGAAGGCAACATAATCCCATCACCAAACTGCTCAACAATACAATCAGTAGTAGCCCTATACCCAATATACAAAAAATACGGTATAAAAAGAATTGTATATACAACATATCAAGCAGTTTCAGGCTCAGGAAAAAACGGACTAGAAGACTTGGAAAGAGGAATGAAAGGTCAAGAAAACATATTTTATCCCTATCCAATTATAGGAAATGTCTTACCGCACATTGATGACTTCTTAGAAAATGGCTATAGCAAAGAAGAAATGAAAATGATAAATGAAACAAAAAAAATCTTCCATGACAACTCAATTAAAATAACAGCAACTACAGCAAGAGTACCTGTAAAAACATCTCACATGGTTGCAATAAACGTTGAAACAAAAGAAGATTTTGACATAAAAGATATTTTCGAATTATACAAAAATGCTGATGGAATTGTCTTATATGATGACCTCAAAAATTTAAAATACCCTATGCCAATAATAGCTGCTGGAAAAGACCCTGTATATGTAGGCAGAATAAGAAGAGATATTTCAGTTGAACATGGTTTAGACCTAATATGTGTGGCTGATAATATGAGAAAAGGTGCAGCTTTAAATACAATTCAAATACTAGAAAGCTTGATAAAATAAAAAAAACTTAGCTTTATAATATCTGTAGAATTTTTGAAAACAGATATTGTAAAGCTATTTTTGATTATAAAACCAAATTACAAATAATTCATGATAGTAGTATAAATCCAAAATACAATAATTAAACTTACGAATTAATTAACTAAAAAAAAGTGAATTTAATATATATACATGAAAAAAATGGACCTATCAAAACATAAGAAATATAATAAAATCAAAAAATTTAAACATAAAAATGGTGACCCATGCGCGATTCGAACGCGCGACACCTTGATTAAAAGTCAAGTGCTCTGCCGACTGAGCTAATGGGTCACAAAAAATTATAATACATATAAAATAAATCTACATCCAAAAAAATCGGATACCTAACACCACTAAAATATAAATAAATATTCCATATTTATTAAAATATCTTCAAAAAAAATCAGATAGAATAAAGCTACCTGATTTTATATTTGGCGGAGAAGGTGGGATTCGAACCCACGTGGGCTTGCACCCTAACGGTTTTCAAGACCGCCCCGTTATGACCGCTTCGGTACCTCTCCAAAAATGGTGACCCATGCGCGATTCGAACGCGCGACACCTTGATTAAAAGTCAAGTGCTCTGCCGACTGAGCTAATGGGTCATGTAATGGCTGGGGTGGCAGGACTCGAACCTACGCATGCCAGAGTCAAAGTCTGGTGCCTTACCGACTTGGCTACACCCCAAAATATATTATATATTCTGGCGCACCTAGGAGGATTCGAACCCCCGGCACACGGATTAGAAGTCCGTTGCTCTATCCTACTGAGCTATAGGTGCATATATGGAGCGGGTGAAGGGAATCGGACCCTCGCAACCAGCTTGGAAGGCTGGGGCTCTACCACTGAGCTACACCCGCAAATATAAAATTATGGTGGAGGAGAGTGGATTTGAACCACTGAAAGCTAAGCTAACGGATTTACAGTCCGTCCCCTTTGGCCAACTCGGGAACTCCTCCAAGTTGTAATGGAGCTGGTGAGAGGACTTGAACCCCCAACCTACTGATTACAAGTCAGTTGCTCTACCAATTGAGCTACACCAGCATGGCGACCCGGATCGGGCTCGAACCGACGACCTCCAGCGTGACAGGCTGGCATTCTAACCAGCTGAACTACCGGGCCACACATAGTTTTATTTAGCACTTAGTGATTATTTAATAACCACTAAGTGTTTTTGGTGGACACAATAGGGCTCGAACCTATGACCCCCTGCTTGTAAGGCAGATGCTCTCCCAACTGAGCTATGCGTCCTTAATATGGTGACCCTGCCGAGAATCGAACTCGGGATACCACCGTGAAAGGGTGGTGTCTTAACCGCTTGACCACAGGGCCATATTCTTAGTAAAAACTACAAATAATAATACACTAAGTTAAATGGTAGCGGCGAAGAGATTTGAACTCCTGACACTGCGGGTATGAACCACATGCTCTAGCCAACTGAGCTACGCCGCCTAATAATAGAAGAGTAGCTTCATAAGATTTACAAAAACTTATCTTACTAAACTACAGATTTTTT
>NZ_AEAA01000113.1:0-787 GCF_000179335.1 Peptoniphilus sp. oral taxon 836 str. F0141 | reverse complement strand
ATAAAAAAATTAAAGTCCATATACTAAAAAAAATAAAAAGAAATATTGCAAAAGCTCCTAAGAATACATATTTTTAACTCAACAGCAATAGTTCCCTTAAAAGATAAATCTAACTTTTTAATATAAGAAATATTAATAATCTCAGACCTCGAAATTCGCACAAAAGAATTATTTAATCTATGTTCAATCTCATACATTCTTAGCCTTGATTTATAGGTGTTATCTCTACATTCAATAAAAACATCCTTATCCTCTGTAAAAAATCTATAAATATTTTTTAAATCAAGCACAAAGGCATCATCATCTTTAAAACCTAAAATAACATTATTGTTAATATTAACAAGAGATTTTTCCAAATTTTCAATTTCTTTATTATACTTATCAGTAAATATCTTTACATAAGTTTCTTGATATTTTTCATCAAGAACAATCTCGACTTTCATAGCCACCTCAACTTAAAAACATAGTAAAACATAAGCTTTAATTACATTATAAATAAATATGGAATTAAATCTATAAATCATGTATAAAAGGTTGATAAAAATGAATAAGCGGTATAATTTTTTAAAAATAAATTAGTTTTAGTTAAAATGAAATAAGAAATTAAATACACTATAATGATTTAATATAATTAAAGCGAATCAAGAAAATTCAAACAACCAATGTGATTTAATATAATTAAAAGTAAAAGAAAAACTGCTTAGAATAAATTCTAAACAGCTTCCAAATAAAAAATAATAAAAATAACAAAAGCCTATAAACGAAATGCACTTTGCGTCTATAGACC
>NZ_AEAA01000114.1:0-1467 GCF_000179335.1 Peptoniphilus sp. oral taxon 836 str. F0141 | reverse complement strand
TGATGGTGCCGTTATTATTAAGGGAAGCATAATTTTGGCTGCTGCTTGTTTTTTGCCTTTAAGCGATAATAAGTCAATTTCTAAAGAATTAGGTACAAGACACAGAGCTGGCATTGGTATTTCTGAAAAAAGTGACTGTTTATCAATTATGGTTTCTGAAGAAACGGGTTCAATTTCTACAGCTGAAGATGGAGCTATTTCAAGGTATTTGGATATAGATACACTGGAATCAAAGCTATTAGAAATCTATAGCCCACAATTAGAAAACGAAAGTCCCTTATTAAAGAAGTTAAGGAAATGGAGCGAAGGTAATGAAAAGTAACAACAGAAGAGAATGGATGTTTAGAATTTTATCTTTGCTTTTTGCAATACTTCTTTGGGCATATGTTAGAAATGAATCTAATGTCTTAGAAATTAAAACTATAAGAAATGTTCCGGTAACTTATGAAGGTATGGATGATTTGAAGGATAGAGGATATATAATTATCTCTCCTAAAGAAACAAAAATAAATGTTACTGTGGAAGCTTATTCTAACACTATGCCTTATGTAAAAGATTCTATTTCAGCTAAAGTGGATTTAAAAGATTATAAGGATGGAGAATTTTCTCTTCCAATTAGTGTAAGTTCTATTCAGTCGGATGTAAAAATTAAAAGATTTGACCAAACTACTATTCCATTTAAAATTGACAAAAGGTCAAGTCAAACTTTTTATGCAAATATAAAAGCCTTAGGAAAACCTGCTGATGATTATTCTTTAGGTAAAATAGCAGATTCTGAGAGAGTGACTATTTCGGGAGCATCAACTTATGTCAGTCAAATAGAAAAAGTCGAAGCTATTGTTAATGTAGCAAATTTAAAAAAGACTGATTATGTGAAAGCTGATGTGAAAGCATTTGATGCTGATGGTAGTGAAATTGATAATTTAACTATTGAACCCTCAACAATTCAAGTTGAAGTACCTATTTTAAAATCTAAGTCAGTACCTATAAAGCTTAATATTGTTGGTGATATTCCAAAGAATGTTAATTTAGACAAATTTTTCGTTGAGCCAGAAACAGTCACCATAATTGGTAATTCTGATTTAATTGATAGTATAGATCAAATCGAATCTAAAGAAATAACTTTAGATCAAATCAGAGAAGGTTCTAACACAATAAGTCTAATCCTACCAAAAATATATCACTTGTTGATCCAAAACTTACTTTTAAGGTTATAGACGGTGATAATCAGCTTGGTAATAATGGTAAAAATTTAGTCATAAAAAAAGATAATATTAATTTGTTAAACACTGATGCAAAATTTTCCTATAATATCTCTTTGGATAGTGATATTATATTAAAATATAACGGACAAACTGATAGAGATTTAACAACTGATGAACTTAATTTAAATGTTGATTTAAAGGATGCTAAGAATTCTGGAGAATATCCATTAAATTATGTTTTACCGCAAGGTTTCAATTTAGT
>NZ_AEAA01000115.1:0-1196 GCF_000179335.1 Peptoniphilus sp. oral taxon 836 str. F0141 | reverse complement strand
TATTGATTTTTTTAAATTGATAAATAAAAAAATTGCATGGAAATTAATTATCTTAAAATCCATACAATATTTTAATTTTTATCATAAATTATTCATATCTTAAAGCTTCTATAGGATCAAGCTTTGCGGCTTTATTTGCAGGATAATATCCGAAGAAAATTCCAATAAGCATTGAAAAACCAACCGCAACAACAACTGATGTTATAGATGGTAGGGACCTCATCTTGAGTAAAGATGAGCCTAAAATCCCCAAAGTTCCACCTAAAAATATACCAAAAATTCCACCAACTATACAAATTATTACAGATTCAGTAATAAATTGAAATCTTATATCATTTCTTGTGGCTCCAAGGGCTTTTCTTATTCCTATTTCTCTTGTTCTTTCTGTCACAGAAACAAGTAAAATATTCATAACTCCAATACCACCTACAAGTAATGATATAGCAGCTATAGCTGATATGGCAATCTGTAAAGAATCCATTGTTGATGTCATCTGTTTCATTTGAGATAAGGCAGAATTTGTGTCAATTTTTACCCTATCATTTTTAGAAAAATATTTATTTTTTAAATAGGTACTTACACTTTGACAATCTTCCTCTACATTATCAGAATTTTTTAAAACAAAGGCTGCATAAGAAAAATAATCACTTACCCAACCATTTATTTCTCTTTCTCCCACATTATAAGGAATATAAATCTTTGAAGTATCTCCAGAACCTCCCAAAACTCCGACTTCTATCTTTTCCCACTTGTAAACTCCTACAACTGTCAAAACTAATAACTTATCTGCTTTTTTAACTTTTATTTCGGAACCTAAAGCACTTTGTATATCACCATTAAAAATTTTATCTACAACTTTATCAGAAATTACAGCCACATATTTTGACCTCGTATTATCTTCATCAGTTAAAAATCTTCCGCCAATCATATCTATTTTTTGAATATATTGACTTCCGCTTGTTGTAGAATTTATATCCACATTTATTGATTTATCTCCCTGATTTATTTTGCCTGAACCACCTGCACCATATAAAGAGTAATCTTTGACAATATCTGATAAATTTTCTTTTAAATCTTTTAACATATCTACAGTTAATCCATCTTCATATCTCATATCTTCCCAAGAATATTTGGGTTCATTAGGCTCTGTAGAAATCTGAACTGCAGTATTTCCTATAGAATCAAATGCTTTATTG
>NZ_AEAA01000116.1:0-27808 GCF_000179335.1 Peptoniphilus sp. oral taxon 836 str. F0141 | reverse complement strand
CTATCTGTTTGGTTTATAATAATAGGCTGTTTTTTTTCATACTTTTTAACTCAGATTGGCGTGGCTCTATTCTTTTTTGCCGTATTGTTTCAAATAGTTACATTACCTGTAGAATTTGATGCATCTAGAAGGGCAAAGCTTGCAATTGAAGATGCTGGTTTTCTAGATCAGGAAGAAATGAAAGGTACAAAAGAAGTTTTAAGTGCTGCGGCTTTAACCTACGTAGGCGCAACACTAACAGCTATTGGTCAATTTTTAAGATTACTTGCTTTAACTAATGGTGGCAGAAGACGAAGATGAATAACATTAGACAAAAAGCACTCTTTATCATAGACAATGTTTATAATAAAGGTGCTTTTTTAGAAGAACAACTGAATATATTTAAGCAATCTAATATATCTGATAGGGATTTTACCTTTGTTAAAAATATTACCACAGGTGTTATTAGAAATAGGACTTACTTAGATTATGTCATTAAAATCAACTCAAAAATTAGATTTAAAAAGATTCATAAAATAATTGCAATAATTTTAGAAATGGCGATATATCAATGCTATTTTTTAGACAAAATACCGAATTATTCAATAGTCGATGAATCGGTAAAGCTTGCTAAGTTATATGGGAATAAAGGCTCATCATCCTTTGTAAATGCAATTTTAAGAAATATAGTAAGTAAAGATAAAGTAGTGGTAAAAATTGAGGATTCCATAGAAAACTTAAGTGTTTATTACTCTCATCCAAAATTTTATACTAAATATTTTTATGAGAATTACGGTGTAGAACTTACTAGAAATTTATTAAAGGCAAATAATCAAGAGTCGGATTTTGTAATTAGGGTAAACACTTTAAAAACAAAAAAAGATAATCTGTCTAAATTATTAAAATATGAAAATTTTAATGTAAGAGATGGACTCGTACCATATTCTCTTATAATTGAAAATCCAAAAAATATTTTTGATACACAAGCGTTTAGAGAAGGATTTTTTTTATGCTCAAGATTTTTCTTCAATTAAAGTATCACAAATTTTAAATCCTAGGAAATATTCCAAGATTTTGGATTTATGTGCAGCACCAGGCGGAAAAAGTACACATCTTGGAGCTCTTTTAGAAAATACAGGTCAAATTGTAGCCTGTGACAAATCTTGGTACAAACTAGATTTAATAAGGGAAAATGCAAAAAGATTAGGAGTAAGTAACATAAAAGTATCTATAAATGATGCAAGTAAGTATAATAATGATTTTGAAGATAAATTTGATTATTGCTTAGTTGATGCTCCATGTTCTGCAATAGGATTATATAGAAAAAAACCAGATATTAAATGGAACAGAAGTCTTGATGATATCAAAAATTTAGCCCAAATACAAAAAATAATTATTAATAATGCTGGGAGATATGTAAAAAAAGGGGGAGTACTTATCTACTCAACTTGCTCTTTATCTTATAGTGAAAATGAAGGTGTTATTAAAGAATTTTTAGATAGAAACAAAAACTATAAAATTCTAACTATAGAGGGTAAGGATATTTTAAAATTATTTCCATTTGATAATTATGATGGCTTTTCAATTTGCAAATTACAGAGATTATATTAGCATTTATAAAATTTATCTTTTTCTTATCAGATGAATTTGCTATAATACTATTTACAGGTGATGTAGTGATATTAAATTCAATGTATTTAGATGAATTAAAAGATTATCTAAGCTCTAAGGGTGAAAAATCTTTTAGGGCAAATCAACTTTATACTTTTTTTCATAAAAATAAAAGATGGGATATAGAAAATTCAAATTTATCTAAAAGCACCTTAAAAATTATACAAAATGATGAAATTAATACTATTAAAATTCTAAAAATTTTTCAATCAAAATTAGACACCACTAAAAAATTTCTTTTTACTTTAGATGATTCAAACGTAATTGAAGGAGTTTTAATGAAGTATAATTTTGGTTATAGTCAATGTATTTCTACTCAAGTTGGTTGTAGAATGGGGTGTGCTTTCTGTGCTTCAACAAAAGATGGACTTTTTAGAAACTTGACACCGGCAGAAATGCTAAACCAAGTATATATAGTTGAAAATTATTTTGGAATAAATGTTAAGAATTTTATTTTGATGGGTTCGGGTGAGCCCTTAGACAATTTTGATAATGTTATTAAGTTTTTAAAGATTTTACATTCAAAAGAAGGTCATAACACTTCATATAGAAATATCACAATATCGACTTGTGGTGTAGTTGATGGTATATATAAATTGATTGATTCGGCTTTACCTATTAATCTTGCTGTGTCTTTGCATCAAACTAACGATTTAGAAAGGTCAAAAATAATGCCTATCAATAGAAAATATAATCTGAACAAGCTTAAGAAAGCTTTAGAAGATTATAATTTAAAAACTAAAAATAGAATTACTTTTGAATATACCCTGATCAAGGGTAAAAATGACACTTTGAAAAATGTAAATGAACTTAAAGATATGTTTCAAAATTTATTTTGTCATATAAATCTTATACCATTAAATCCTATTGAGGAATATAATGAACAAAGACCCAATAGACAAGATATAAATAAATTTAAAAGGCTTTTAGAGGATGCTTCATTTAATGTAACAGTTAGAAGAGAGCTGGGTTCAGATATTGATGCTTCCTGTGGTCAATTGAGAGCCAGTTTATTAAGAGGTGAATTCAATGATTGTTG
This sequence comes from Peptoniphilus sp. oral taxon 836 str. F0141, assembly GCF_000179335.1. Taxonomy (NCBI): domain Bacteria; kingdom Bacillati; phylum Bacillota; class Tissierellia; order Tissierellales; family Peptoniphilaceae; genus Peptoniphilus; species Peptoniphilus sp. oral taxon 836. Next base: position 25,119 of record NZ_AEAA01000116.1, on the reverse strand, counting down.
TAGCTGCGACTAATGTGGGTAAACATAGAAAGAATAATGAAGATTCTTACTATGTTGACGAAAATAAGAAATTTTTTATCTTAGCTGATGGTATGGGAGGTCACTTGGCAGGTGAAACTGCTTCAGGTTTAGCAACCCAAATCCTCAGCAAGAATTTAAGTAGATTGGGTGAAAATCCAAAAGATTCTGATATAATAGAAGAAATTAAAAAATCAATAAAAAATGCAAATGAAGAAATTTTTAATGAATCTAAAGATATTGAACAATATAGAGGTATGGGTACAACCTTGACTTTAGCATATATTAATAATGATGAATTGTTCTTTGCAAATATTGGAGATTCTAGAATTTATAAGATTAATAAAGCTTATAAAAAAATAGAACAATTAACAAGAGATGATTCTTATGTAAATTATTTAATGGAAATTGGAGAAATTACTGAAGAAGAAGCAAAAGTTCATCCTAAAAAAAATGTACTCACAAAAGCATTAGGTACAAATGAAAAAATTGACTTTGAAATTTCTAAAATTAAGCTAGAAAAGTCTGATATAATATTGCTTTGTTCGGATGGTCTAACAAATATGGTATCTAATGATGATATTTTGAATTTAATTATTAAAAATGAACCCACAAAGGTTCATGAAATTCTTATTGATGAAGCTTTAAAAAATGGCGGAATAGATAATGTAACTTTAATCTTGGTATATAATGAGTAGGTGTTTAAATGATTAGTAAAGTTTTAGGAAAAAGATATGAAATTTTAGAAAAAATTGGCACCGGTGGTATGGGCAATGTATATAAAGCTCATGATAGAAGACTTGATAGAATAGTAGCAATAAAGATATTAAAGCTTGAATATAATGATGATAGTAATTTCATCAGAAAATTTAAGAGGGAATCTTTAGCCGCTGCAAGTATTTCACACCCTAATATTGTAAGTATATTTGATGTAGGCAGTGAAACAATTGATGATGATGTTGTTCATTATATTGTTATGGAATATATCGATGGTAAAACTCTAAAAGAGTTGATTAATGAAGATGGTAAACTACCGGAAAAAAGAGCTTTAAACTATGCCTTACAGATTGCCGAAGCTTTGAAAATGGCACATTCTAAACATATAGTCCACAGAGATATAAAATCTCAAAATATTATGGTGACTAAAGATGATAGGGTAAAAGTAACAGACTTTGGTATTGCAAGAGTTGCGGACAATACGACAGTTACTGCAACTAATGCTGTAATGGGAAGTGTTCATTATTTTTCACCTGAACAGGCAAGAGGAGCAAAGGTTGATAATAGAAGTGATATTTATTCTATGGGTATAGTTCTATATGAAATGCTTACTGGAACACTACCTTTTGATGCAGATAATCCTGTTTCAGTTGCCCTTATGCAGGTTCAAACTAATATGCCAAGACCCTCCGATAAAGTTAAAAGCCTTTCTCCAGGTGTTGATGATTTAGTTTTAAAAATGACTAGAAAAGATCCCAACAAAAGATATAAAGACGTTTATGATTTAATTAAGGATATAAAATCTATTCTAGTAAACGGAAGAGTTATAGAACCTTTATCTAATTATCAAAAAGAAGATTTAGATGCTACTGTTATTGAAAATCCTATTTACAAACCATCTAATGAGAAAAGATATATAAATAGAAGTAGCAGAGATTTTTCTAAAGATAAAGAAGTTATAAAAAAAGAACGTAAGAAGAAGAATTCTGCTGCACCAGCCATTTTAGGTGTTTTTTGTGCCATTATAATTATTTTCCTTTTGGCAAAAGTTGCACCAAAGGCTATAGCAGGTTTGAATAATAGAGATAAGGTACAAGAAGTTGAACTTGTAGATGTTGTTGGAGCTTTAAAAGGAGAAGCTGAAGCTAAACTTGATAGCCAAGGTCTAAAATATAAAATAACGACTACTGAAGATTCATCAAAAAAATCAGAAGAAGTTATTTCTCAAGACCCAGCGGCTGGAACTATAGTTGAAAAGGGTTCTACCATTAATCTTGTAATTAATTCTTTACCTGATGATGTTGAAATACCTCAAATGAAAAATTATACTTTGGAACTAGCTGAGGATAAACTTAATAATTTAGGTTTAGCAGTTGGTGAAGTGGAATATATATTTGATGAAGAAATTGAAAATGAAAAGATTATTTACACCGAACCTCAAGCTGGAGAGAAAGTGGCGAGAGGAGCTAAAGTTAAGATCTTCATTTCTAAGGGAAAAGATGATGAACCAGTAAAAATACCTTCTTCATATAAAGGTTTGTCACCTGAAGCCCCTAAGGCAGCTCTTGAAAAACTCGGACTTATTGTAAAGATAGAAGAAGGATATTCAGGCGATGTTGGAAAGGGTGAAATTTATAAAATTGATCCTGAACAAGGAACAGAGCTTGCAAAAGGTTCTACTGTAACTCTTTATGTATCTAAGGGACCACAAACAGAAGATATAGTTGATGAATCAGAAGAAAGTGATTCTAATAAAGGTAATAGGGAAGAACGAGATAGTGAAAATAATTCTTCAAATTCTGATGTAAAAACTTATTCTTATAAGATTAAAGTTCCTGACGATGGAAAAACTCATAATATAAAGGCTTATAGAGTTAAAAATTCTAAGGGCGAAGAAGTTAACCAAGACCCAATTTGGAATTACAATAGAGATCCCGGTTCTACAGATAATATAAAACTTATTGGCAAGGGTGTATATGAAATTTATATAGATGACCAATATGTTGGACAAGAAGTAGTGAAGTAATGCAGGGGAAAATTGTAAAACTTTTAGGCGGATTTTATTATATTAAAAGTGGGGATAAACTTATTGAAACTAGGGCTAGAGGAACTTTTAGATATGTGAAAGAGAGTCCTATAGTTGGAGATAATGTTGAATTTAATTATGATGATAATACACTGGGATATATTCAAAAAATATATCCCAGAAAAAATATACTGACAAGACCAAAGGTTGCAAATGTTGATTTAATTGTATTATTTATTCCTCTAAAAAATCCTGACTATAATTTAACACTTATTGATAAAACAATAGTTCAAATAGAAATGTCAAATATAGATATACTTATTGCCATAAATAAAGCGGATATAGATATTAACAAAGCTGAAAATTTACAAAAAATATATTATATTTGTGGTTTTAATACTATTCTAATTTCAGGAAAAACTGGATTAAATATTGATACCCTAAAAGAAAAATTAAAAGGAAAAACAGTGGCTTTTGCAGGAGTAAGCGGTGCTGGTAAGTCAACAATTTCATCATTAATTTTAGATAAAAAAATTGAAAGTGGCGAGGTTTCTCAAAAAACAGGTAGAGGAAAGCACACAACAAGACATACAGAGCTACATTACAATAGCGATTATTTTATATTTGATACACCCGGATTTTCTTCATTAGATATAAAGCTTGATAAAAAAGACCTATGTCATTATTTCAGGGAATTTGAAAATTATTTGGGTCAATGTAAATTTTTAAATTGCAATCATATTAATGAACCTGATTGTATGATAAAAAGAAAAGTTCAAGATGGAGAAATTCCAATCTCAAGGTACGAGAACTATAAATATTTATATCAAGAATTAAAAAATAAGGAGGAATATTAGTGTTAGCACCTTCAATATTATCAGCTGATTTCACAAATATTAGAGAAGATTTTAAAATTATGAATGAAGAAAAATGCGATTTCATTCATGTGGACATTATGGATGGAAACTACGTGCCAAATATATCCTTTGGTCCTGGAATTGTTAAACAATTAAGGACACTTACAGATATAAAATTTGATACACATTTAATGATTGAAAATCCTGAGAATTACATTAAAGATTTTGCCCAAAGTGGTAGTGATATCATTACAATTCATCCTTCAACAACTAAGCATCTAGATAGAACTTTAAATTTAATTAAGTCTTATGGTTTGAAATGTGGTATAGCACTAAACCCATCAGATGATTTAACGTGTTTAAAATATATTTTAAAAGATTTATACTTAGTTTTAATAATGAGCGTCAATCCTGGTTTTGGTGGACAATCTTTCATTGAAAATTCGCTATTAAAGATTAAGGATTTAAGAAATATTATAAAAGATAATTCCTATGATACTTTAATAGAAGTTGATGGAGGAGTTAAAATTGATAATGCTCAAAAAATTCTTGATGCAGGAGCAGATATTTTAGTTTCAGGTTCAGGAGTTTTTAAAGGCGATATTAGAAATAATATTAAGAAATTCAAAGAATTAATGTCATGAAAAAAGCATTATTAATTTCAGGAGGAAATAGGGTTTCAAAAAAGCTACTTGATAAGTATTTAGACAGATTCATTATAGTCGCTGACGGTGGCATGAAAATGCTAAGAGATTATGATATATTACCTAATCTAATAATCGGAGATATGGACTCTATAGATGATAAGGCTCTTAATTTTATAGAAAAAAATAATATAAAAAGAGAAATTTATCCAAGTCATAAAAATTTAACTGATACAGAAATTTGTTTAGAAAGATTAGTAGATTTAGCTTATGAAGATATAGTAATTACTGGTGCTTTAGGAAGTCGTTTTGACCATGAAATTGCAAATATATTCTTACTTATAGATCTATACAAAAAAAATATTATAGCAAAAATAGTAGATGATAATAACGAAATTTTTTACTTAGAAAAGGGAACTTATTATTTTAAAAAAGATGATAAGAAATATATTTCATTAATATCTTTAAGTAATCAAACTGTTTTTACAAGCGAAGGTTTGGAGTATGAAGTTAAAAATTTTACCATTTGTCGCAATAAACCAGGAGTCGGAGTTAGCAATGAAATAAAAGATGAAATTGGTAAAATAATAATCGAAAAAGGCAAAGTTTTATTAGTTAAATCAAAAGATTAATAAAATAAACTTGCATTATGTATCAAAAGTTGTTATAATAGTTTTTGCATTTAAATTAATAATTTATTGGGAGGTGTCTTATGGCTAAAAGATGTGATATTTGTGGAAAACAAAAAGTATTCGGAAATAAGGTCTCATTCTCTCACCATAAAAGCAATAGAAGCTGGGCTCCAAATATTAGAAGAGTTAAAGCTATAGTTAATGGAAGTACAAAAAGAATTAATATTTGTACAAGATGTTTGAGATCAAAAAAAGTTGAACGTGCAATCTAAAAAGGGGCTGGTTAAGGCTCATTGAATTAGGGATTTTAGAAAAACTAATTTAGAGAGTCTTTAGGTGGCAAGATAAAGGTGATGTTACAGAGTAGAATTGTCTATTCTGCAACATCACCTTTTGTTTTAATTATCTTCAATTACAAATCCTGTAATACGTGACTGTATTGCAAGTTGAGTTCGCGTTTTAAATCCTGTCTTGCTAAGGAGGTGGGCTATGTGAGTTTTGACTGTGTTTTCCGATATGCCTAATTTACTTGCAATTTCATCGTTGCCCACTCCTGTTGTGAGAAGGCGAAGGACCTGTATCTCTCTTGGAGTAAGTTGTGACGAGCTCACCTGTCCCAGCTTGACTTCAGGTGTTTCGTCGGGATAGATGGATTCTCCATTTAATGTTCTTTCAATAATTTCTAAGATGGTATCTTCTGAGACTTCTTTGTACCAGAAACTTTCGATGCCGATCTCTTTTGCTCTATCCATCCAGGATACTTCCGGCATGCTGGTAACGGCTATTATTTTAAGTTCTGGCTTTAGTTTCTTTATCTTTTCTGCTGCATCGAGGCCGTTTGAACCATCCTGCATCAGTATGTCCATAATAACCAGGTCGAGTTTAGTATTTAGCACATAGGTATCTGCAAACATGGCGGTGTCGACGCAGTAGACCACTTCGTAGACTGGGCATTGGCTGATGTATAGTTTAAACATTTCTCTGGAGACGAACTGATCGTCTACAATCATTATTTTATAGTTCATAGTTTCCTCCTTTTGGCCAGGATAGGTTCAAGGTGAATTGTGGATTAAGTTCTATATTCATCTTTCCACCAAAACTTTTTAACCTTTGATGGATGTTTTTGAGTCCGCCCTTTTCTTTTATCGGTTCTTTAGATGGGATGCCGTCGTTTCTTATCTTGCAATGGATATTTAAATCGCCTTCATCTAACTTAATCCATATATTTTTAGCTTGACCGTGGCGAATGGCATTGTTAAGTGCCTCGTGAACTATATCGACCAAGAGAATTAGATCGCCTTCGTCCCTTGGAGTTTCACCTTCCAAGTGGACAGCAACTCCTATATCTTTTGCGGTGGAGATTAGTTTTTCGAAATTTGCTTCATTCTTCGAAGAATCTTCCTTTTCACTCAAGAAATCATCTTTTTCATCGAGCATTACGAGACTCTCCATCCATAAGTTTATGAGTTTGTCCCGATCTTCCTTGGTCTTTTTGTCCATATCCAAGTATCTTTTAAAATATATTAGAGACTGACCGATCTTGTCGTGGATTTTGATTTTCGCCTGCAAGATTTCCTTCTGTCTAGTGTACTCTGCCACGTTCTTTTGGTATTCTTTGAGACTTTTGTTAATCTTTTCAATCTGTCTATTCTTTTCTTCAATCTCTTGGTACAGACCCCACTCAAGGGTGATTTTATACGCCAAAGTTTCCCTCACATTTTCGTGATGGACAATCTGTATCTGCCAAATATCTCCCAGAGCTTCTACTATGAGAGGATCTCGTTGCAAGATACGAGCATCCTTTTTTATTTTATTATTTCTTACATCTTCAGCACAGATCACATCGTTTATTAGCATGTTTCCAAATACTGCGTAGCTAATATCCTGCATTACTCTATTTACTAAGAGGGGCGTACCGTCAAGCTTTGCAAAACAGATACCGTCAGGGAGATTGTCCATACTTTCCTTGATGGAGTTCTTACCTATGATACTTTTCTTAGTCTTTATAAAACTTATTGCAAAGAGAATTTCAAGGGCGCATAGGAACAAATCGAAGATTATAAATAGGTAAACGGGAAGGTCTACCATAGGTTTTGCAAAGTAGAGTTTGCCAGTTCCAATCTCTGCCAAAATTTGCATAGAGAAAAAACTCAATAAAAAGATGAATACACTATGTACAAAATACTTGGAGTATAGCTTGCTATTTGCTGTATCTACAACAATTTTTACACTTGCTACCAAGACTATGGTGTTAAATAGAAATAGGGCGGATAGGTTGTAGATGCTTAGATTAAAAAAAGTCATAATTCCTCCTTCCAAGATTAATACATAGGTTTATTTCATCCTCTGCAAGATCCTCATCAATTAAGATTTTGCGATCAGCATAGGTATCTTTATACTTACTTAAGAAAGAATTCGGCTCTACACCGGTAATTCTAATACTTAGGGTAGGTACACGGTCCTTTCTATACAGACTCACCTGGAGGATGTCTATACCAGGCATGTAAAATTCCAACGCATATTGAAAAATTTCATAGAGGTCGAGACAGTACTTGGCATCGAACCTGCCACTTAGATTCCAATCAAGATTCGTATTAACATCGCTTAGTTTCAAATAGTCGAGGGATTCGGAAAACGCAAGCCTTAGCTCTGCAAGGTCTAGAATCTTTTTATTCTTAGTAATAAGGAATAGATTGGAATATCTCTTTATGTACACATCTAAGAAACAAGCGTGTTTTAATTTTACTTCAAATAGATCTTCATCTTCAGGAAGATTCATCAAGATATATTTAAGCTGATCGAACTGAGGCTTTAGCTTCATCTGAATGTGCTCTCTGATTTCTCTTGCTTCTTCAACCTTGATCATATTTTTCTCCAAGGCATTATACGCCTTTAGAAGTTCGTTTTCGTTTAGCATATCTTCACTCATGGAAAGGAGTTTTCTCTTTAGATTGTTGAAATCGGTAAAATCTACAAACCAAAATGATGTGCCGCCAGTAATATTTGCGCTTTCAAGAAGGGTGTCTTCATTGATAAAGATTGGAGATTTAAGCGCCTTGTCAACAAGAGCAAGATCAATATCTTTATACTTTTTCGGTCGGAATATCATCTCTTTATTTAAATCCACAATCCCAATATTTAGAGAAGAAAGTTGTAAGAATGATTCGTAGCCCCTGTTGGAAGGCAAAAGTCTCATAAATACCAAGGATTCAATAAATAGTAGCACCATAAGGATGTTAAACTCTGCGCTCTTAAAAATAATTTTAATATATTCAAAAGGCTCCCAGCCAATCATGAATAGAAAAGTATAAAGACCCCATATAAATAGGATGAAGATTGGAAGATTTACCGAAGCCAAATGACGATTCTTAAAAGATGGCATCATTGTAAATACTAAAGTGCAAAGAGCTAAAAGTCCTATGTAGATAATTACGAAATAAAATACTGGACCGTACATATTTAGACCTCTGACCTTTGGGTCAACGGAGAAGACGAGTTCGTGGTAGTCATTGGTCAAGATTAATAAGGCAGATACACAAGTAGGTATCCAAAGAATATTCCAATACTTGCTTATACCTTCTCTCTCGGATTTACCGACGTGAAGAGATGTGAGGAACACGAGCTGAGTTAAAATAAGTGGAAAGACGAAGTAGAAGTTTCTTATAACTCTTACCGCATCTTCATTATTTATAAAGATTTCGTACTTAATAGTCCTCACCGTAAGGTAACAGATGAGAAGTATACCGATGAGTTTAAATCTTGTGACTATAGAATGTCTAAGGACTCTACTGATCATATTGTGTATCCACAATAAAATAACAAAAGTATAGAGGATGAGCACCATGGTATGCACAGGGAAATTCACTAAATTATAGTAGTCAAGAGCATGCAAAACACATGCAGCTAAAACCAAAAATATAGAAACGATATAACTAATGATTTCTTTGCGATACATAGTAGCCTCCTTCCAAAAATGAAATAAAATTTACTCAATTATTGATTTAACAAAATAAAGAAATTGTTAAACTAATTATATCAAAAAGAATATATTTATTCTAATTCGAAAAAAATTTTAAAAAAAGTTAGAAAATTTCAAAAAATCATACTTTCGGGTGATGTGCAATAGAAAATAATTTTGTAAGATAAAGGCAGAAAGTGAAAAATATTTCCATACAAGCAATAAGGAGGAATCTATGTCAAAGAAACAGAAGAAATTTAAACTCATACTACTGATTCTCGTGGCAATACTTCTGACTGGATTTAAAGAACCAAGCGAAGTAAAGATCTATGTAAATGACAAGCTAATTAAATCAGACCAGCCACCGATCATTAAGAGTAGCAGAACCTTTGTCCCGGTCCGCGTCATTGCAGAAGATCTCGGCGCGAAGGTTGAATATCATAGAGAAGACTTAACTGTGACCATTGAAAAAGATCACACAAGTATTCTTCTAACCATAGGAGACGACAAGGCTTTATTCTCAGATGAGATAAAAGCTGGTCCAGTTCCGATAGATGCACCTGCATTTATAAGAAATAACAGAACCTACATTCCACTTAGAGCCGTTTCTGAACTCTTCGATATGAATATCAATTGGGATGCCAAGAAAAGAGCGGTCTACATAGATGAAAAACCTGTGCCAGTTGGACTACTCAAAGTGGACAATGCAGGAGATGAACTTATAAAGAAACTTAGAGAAAAGAAAGTCTTTGACAAGGACGCATATGTAGCAGAAGCAAGTGATTACGAAGTAGAATATCATGGCAGGAAGGAGATCGGTTTTTGGATCACCCTTAGAAAAGATAATCCATTTGACCAAGCACTTGCAGAGTTAGTGGGACACTACTTTATAAACGAAACTGGAACCATGGTCTTAAAATATGACGTGGTTAAAGATAAATTTGAAAGAATTTATTAAAAATTATTTAATTTAAGGAGGATAACATGGGATTTATCAAAGCATTTACAGGCGCATTAGGCGGCACATTCGCAGATCAATGGAAAGATTTTTACGGACCGATGGAAGGAGCCCCAGCAACTGCGGCAGTATTTCCAGGAGTACCAATGGGAACAAACAACGATAGAGGAGAAAATTACAAAGGAAATGACAATGTAATTACCAACGGAACTAGGGTCATCGTTCCAGAAGGAACTGCCCTTGTAACCATCCAAGACGGAGCAATCACCGGCATAATTACAGAAATAGGCGGATATATTTACAGCACAGACGATCCAAATTCGAAATCCATATTTTCAGGGAACGGACTGATGGACTCCATAGTCAAAACATCCTGGGAAAAATTTAAGTTTGGAGGCATACCGGCCACGAACCAACTGCTCTTCTATGTAAACCTAAAAGAAATACCAAACAATAGATTTGGAACGCAAAGTGAAATCTATTGGGACGACGCCTTCTTCGGCACCCAAGTAGGAGCAGTAACCAGAGGAACATACACGGTTCAAATCGTGGACCCAATCTTATTTTTAAAAAATTTCGTTCCAGTTAAATATCTAAGTTCTGGAGCACCAGCCTTTGATTTAGGTGATATGGATAACGAAGCTTCAGAACAACTATTTAACGAAGTAGTTGGCAGTCTATCAGCAGCATTTTCAAACTATACCAACGATCCAACCAGGGGCAATAGGATGAGCAAGATCCAAGGAGATCAAATTGGATTTGCAAAATCTCTATCAGCTGCAGTTGAAGACGGTTACGAATGGAGAACAACCCGCGGTTTAGAAATTGTGAAGACAGCCATCTTAGCCATCGAATATGACGAAGACACCAAAGAAATGATGAAGGATGTCAAGAGAGCCGACGCACTTTCAGGGTCCCGTGGCAATTCATTTATGCAACAATCAGTGGCAAGAGGTATGCAAGCCGCAGGAGAAAATGGTGGCGGAGCAAACATGGCATTTATGGGAATGGGCATGAACGCAGCGGGTAATATGATGGGTGGAGTACAGCAGCCAAACGCAGGAAACTCCTACCAACCTAATTTTGGTGGCGGTCAGATAAATCAAAACCAAGGCTATTATGACCAAACCCAAAATCAAGGTCAAAATCAAAACCAAGTACAAAGTCAACCACCAGAAGATCCAACAGAAAAATTAATCAAGATGAAGAAACTTCTCGATGCAGAAGTCATAAGCCAAGAAGAATTTGACAAAATTAAGAGAGAATTACTAGGACTATAGGTGATCTTATGAAGGACGATGTAAAAATAATAGATATGACAAGCGGCTTAAAGGATGGTCAGATCAAATGTCCTAAGTGTGGCTCAACAGAAATAGAGACCAACACCAAGACCGGTAAGCTCAGATGTAATTTCTGTAGAACTGAATTCGAACCAGAGCTCGCACCAGAAGATCAAGACATAAGTACATTGGAAGGAACTACTATGGGAAGTGGAGCCGCAGACATAGACGAAGCAGCGCAAAGCTTGGTGACAGTTAAATGCGAAAGCTGTGGCGCAGAAGTAGTCATAGAGACCAACACCACCACCCAAGCAAGATGTCACTGGTGCCGCAACACTCTATCTATCAACAATATCATACCGAATGGAGCAGTGCCAGACGTCATCCTTCCTTTTAGCGTCACAAAGAGCGACGCACAAAGAGAAATAGAGGACTTCGTCAAACAGAGAAGATTCTTTGCCCATCCAAAGTTCACAAGAGAGTTTACCACAGAGAATATCTGTGGAGTCTACCTTCCATACATGCTTGTGGATGTAAACGCCCACATGCACCTATGGGGCGAAGGTCAAATAGAAACGAATAGTTACGAAGTCGGCACAGGGGACGACAAACATACAGAGTACGATGCAGATAGCTACGAAATCGAAAGGGACTTCGATATATTTATAGATGATCTGTCCATAGAATCATCCAGCGACAAACTGGATTACACAGCCAAGGACAAGACTACAAACATCATAAACGCCATCATGCCCTTTGACACAGAAAACTCTGTGAAGTTCAACGCCAACTACATGAAGGGCTACACCTCAGAGAAGAGAGATAGCAATATCGATTTTCTAAGAGAAACAGTCTTTGCACAAAGCTCCGACGTAGCAAGACTTGCGGCAAAGGATACTGTGGAAGAATACGACAGAGGCGTAAGATGGGAGGACGAAGACTACAAAGTAAAAGGCGATTCATGGAAGGCAGCCTACCTACCAGTATGGCTCTACAGCTATATGGAAAAGAAAAAAGGTAAGAACCTCCTTCACTACGTGGCAGTAAACGCAAGGACCAAGGAAACCATGGGTAGCGTACCTATAAACTTCACGAAACTATTCTTCGCATCAGTATTGGTGGAAATCTTAGGCGGACTAGCAGCATTTGTCTTGAATTTAGTTGCAGCAATGAGCATGTTTGACGATACAAAATTCCAAGACTCAAGACAGTTCTTCTGGTTGCTATTAGTATCAGGATTCGTCTTCTTCTACACAATCTACGCAAGGTATAGAAACTCAGACGAAAGACACCACTACGAAGTAGAAACCAAGCACGAAATAAGTAACCTAGTTTGTGAAGATAAGTTTGTAAAAAATCTAAAAGGACTTGTAGAATCTTATATCGAAGGCGAAAACTCAAGTGAATTAAAGGGCAACAGGCTCGAAATAACCAAGGACAAACACCTTAATAAGGCAAAAGAAAAGGGAATTTTAGACGAAGTTGAAGAAAATAAAAAGAAACTAAACGAGACTTTTGACAAGAAGAAGTAAAAGTAAATGGGACAGCAACAACTGTAAGTAGAAATTCTTTAGTCCTAACTATGGACGGATATAAAACTGTCGTAATTAAGTACAAAGAAAAGCACCAGAACCACCAACACGAGAAACAGTTAAAATCACATTCGACAAAAATCGTGGTACCGGAACCATGGCGGATGTAACTAAGAATAAGGACGAATCATACAAATTACCAGCATGTGGATTTACACCACCAGTAGGCAAAGAATTCAAAGTATGGCAAGTAGATGGAACAGAAAAGAATGTTGGCGATAACATAGTATTAAATGGAAATAAAAATATCAAAGCAGTATGGAAAGATATAGGAAGCGTTCCTCCGACTTTACCTGTTCCACAATATAGTTAAGCGGAAATGTGAGGGATATTATGAAAAGAAATTTTAAATTTTTAATTATTTTTATGGTGGCGATGGTGCTTCTTGCTGGTTGCAAAAATGGTAAAAGTTCGCCGAAAGTAGAAAATAAAGATGCAAATGCAAATTTTGCGGTGGAAGATTCTAAGGATACTTCTAAAGTTAAGGAAAATTTAAAGCCTGTTGACGGAGCGGTGATCGGTTCAATGTCTTCCTACGTTGAGGACAGAGAAGTTTGGAAGGACTTCGTCGATGAAAAATACATAGATTTTGCAAAGAGGGATTTTGGCATCCACGTGCCTAGGATTCTTTTGGATTCTAAGGACGCCAAAGCGGCAAACGATGAGATTGATGGCTTGGTAAAAGATATAAAGAATCTATATACTACTCATAAAAAGGATATGGTAGATTACGATAGTGGAATAAACTCCTCTTTTTATGTTTATCAAGATGACCGTGTGCTAAGTATCATGGTCGAAGTTGCCAATATTTGGGAGGGCGAGTTTCCAATTTACAGAGTGTTTAACTTCTCTCTTCCTGATGGAAAATTAATAAATGACGAAGAGCTTATGAAGAGCATGGGCATAGAGAAGGAAGAGATCCTCGGGATGATTGAAAATAGTGTGAGTGAGGAACAATCCATGGCTGCGAAAATCTACTATAGCGATGTAACTGATTCTTCCTACGTCTATAATCCTTCCAACCACACCGGAAAGATTCTAAACGATCTATGGGATAGTTACGATTACAAAAATTGTCAAATTTTCATAGACGAAGTGGGCACACCTACACTTGCCTTTACTCAATATTTAAACGTGGACATGGGACAGCTGCCAGCGCTTCTAAAACTAAAGATAGATAGATTCAATAAAAGTGAGATTTCCGATGAATATTTAAGAATGGCAAGAAGACTCGGTGTCGATCCAAATAACGAAAAGTACAAGGCCTTTGTAATCTATCTTGGCTCTTGTTACGATGAGAATACCTTGAAAGCTCCTCTTGAAAAGCTATATGCTTGGACAAGTATTTTTACTAATTACGAAGATCCAAACATGCTTATTTCAATGAAAGATAGCGAAGTAGGCGACAGACCTTACTTAAATGGAGAACAATGTTACCTAGTAATTCCTAAGTACAAAAACGCTTCAGTTTCTCTAAAGGAACTGCAACTTTTTGAGGATGGAAAATTAAAAGAGGTTGAAAATCTATACCTAGATGCCCTTTCAAGCAGTGGAATCACATTTGTCATGCAAAATATAAGTGACATCGCTCCAAATGGTAAGATCACCATCAGGTACAGAGACGACACTTTTGAGTTCTCCCCTTCAATCAGTCTAAAGGAAGGCAGTTTGATGTTACCGGAGGAAATAAAAGATGGAGAAGAGATCCTCGATTGGAATAGTTTAGTTAACAAGGAAACCTCTTCACCAATGATGTTTGATAGAATCTTGTCCATAATGGGCAAGGGTTGATTAATAATCGAATAAACGATATGAAAAGGGCAATTTATGAAGAAAGGAAATTAAGTAAAAAGAAGAAGATAATCTTATTAATCCTTCTACTATTAATACCAAATCCATTCGACTCGAGAGGGGGTGCAAGATAGTCAAGTATCAAGAGCTTACAAAGGCAGTCGACGATGCCTATCAGCCTAATTTCAGTGGCTAGTCTCAGTAGCCACAACAAAATCAAAATATAGATCCTGCAGAAAAGTTAATACAAATATAAAAATTTATGGAGGTAAAACTAAAATGAAAAAGAAGATATTATTGACCATTACTATGTGCGTGATATTATCCGTGGGTATGACAGCCTGCGGAAGCAAGGAAAAGAGCACTGCTGTTCAATCTACGAACAAGGTAATAAGCGTAACCCCTACAGATGGCTATGTGGCAAAACCACAGGAAGGTTATGAGCAGATCATGATTTTCCCAAAGGACAAGCAGGATGATAACAACACCGAGTATATACAAATTGACGCAGTTGATCCGGACGGAACGCTCAATTCTTTGGTGGGCTTTACTCTCAAGGGATATAAGGAAGGAACGACGGATTACACCATGGACAAACTTAATGCCGATCTTGACGCAAAGGCAAGTGAAGAAAAGGCATCAGGTGTTGTAGGCACATTTGACAACAAGACGTGCGTGAAACTTGGAGAGGTGGATTATGTCAAATTCGATTTGACAAGAAATGGAGCTGATGCAAACGAATATTACGGCGTTGTGGACGGGACTCCCGTATACATTACAGTCGTCGGGCTTATCGACAAAGATGGCGTAAGCGACATGCTGAACTCTATAGAGTACAAAATCAATAAATAGACAGTCAACAATTATCTTAGTCGCCTTTATTTTGTCTAAGATGGATCGTCAAAAATAAAAATGTTTTAAGGAGGTAGCAGATATGGGACTTTTCAGTAAAAAAATATGTGTAATATGCAGTGAAAAGGCAGGGCTTCTCTCGAGGCTAAAGCTCGAGAACGATGACTTCGTCTGTGGTAACTGCCAAAAGAAGCTTTCCCCATTCTTTGATCACAAAGACAAGGTTCATACTGAAAAAGAGATACGCGACCACATCGCATGGCGTGAATCGACGAGAGAAGAAGTCATTGCATTCCAAGCGGACGATAGCGTTCAACTAGATGGAAAAGACCTGCTTTTAATCAATCACGACGAAGGAAAATTCGTTTTAATCGAAAGCGGAACGAAGAAAGAAGAAGCAGATGTCTTTTCACTTGATGAGATAGTAGACGCTATGCTAACCGTTGAGGAGAAAAAGAAGGAAATTAAAAAGAAGATAGACGGAGAGAAAAAGCCATACCATCCGCCACATTACTCATACAAATATCATTTCCTGCTCTCTGTGAGATTGAATAATCCCTATATAAAGGAGATTGAATTCAGACTGCATCAGATTGCCATAGATGGCGGGGATGATGCAGACGGCTATCGAGCACCGTCAATTTTAGAAAAGGCAACCGGATTTTACGTTTGGAAGGAGAAACAACTGAATGGCAATGACTTTCTCCATCGTTCCAATTTCGCCATGTCAAGTTCACCAGGCGGATATGGTCCAAAGGGCTCGACTACAATGACTGATTTTAACATAGAGCAATTCGACAAAATGGTCAATGTTGGAAGCAAAGTAGTGGAGCTGCTCACCGGTCAGCAAAGGGAACCAGCCTTTAAATCCACGAGGGATTGGTTATAAATCCGAACTCTTTAAGTTTTGAGATTGAAATGAAAAAAACTTACTTAGTTTAAACAAATACGCTGAGTAAGTTTTTTAATGCTACTCAGGAAAAGAATATCTCCGGGAACAACAATTTAAAGCAATTTTTCTCCTCGAGAACAGCTTAAATATCAACATCTTACACAATACTTGACTATGTTGCAAGTCTTGTTTCTGGTCTTTTTTTCTTGCCATAAAAATTCCTCCTGATTATTATTATCTTATCAGGAGGAGTTTCTATACACAAACTATTTCACGGTTTCTATTAAATGCTTAATTGCTTATTTTCTCATAAGTTTTAACTCAATATAAGCTTTGTTTATTTCCTGGCTCAATGTTTCGGCTTCACAAAAAATCTTGAATTCTTCCTCTGTTCCGTTTGCCGTATGATACTTCCCAAAATTCAACATGAAGTCTATCGGCATATTTTTTTGCTGTTACAGCCATATCTAAAAAGTTAATGGCTGATCCAACTTTTCCTTTTTGATATACACATATTCCCGTACTATGATAGATAAGTCAAGAAAATAGAAATCTATTATTATACAATTAATCAAGTTAAAAAGGCTAAGAATATCTCTGTTCTTAACCTTTTCTCTTGCCACCTAAAGACTCTTTAAATTAGTTTTTCTAAAATCCCTAATTCAATTAGCCTTTAGGTCCCTTTTTTATTTGTATTATATTTATAATATATTTACATTTTTTAAATTCATTTAATTTTACAACCTATCACATCTAAAATCATTTTATCATATTTTTATTGAATATAAATGTTTTTATGTTTGATAAATATTTCTAAGAAAAACAATAAAAAAACATAAGGAAAAGTGTTAGATAATTTAAAAAAAGTGGGTATACAGAAATAACAAAAGATTTGAACTGATGATTCCACGAGTTTAAAATTTTCTTACAAAGAAAAGGAGATGTTATTTAATGAATAATAGTTATGATGAAAGAGTCAAATTTGTTAATGGTAATTACCACTCTTTAGTTCATGCAAGAAAACCAAAAGATATAGATGATAAGAAAGCCTACATTATAGGTACTGGTCTTGCTGCATTGGCTGCGGGTGGATTTTTAGTAAAAGATGCTCATATGAAAGGAGAAAATATTACTTTTATTGAACAATTAGAATTGCCTGGTGGAAGTTTAGATGGAGAATTTAAGCCTGAACACAGAGGATATGTTGCCAGAGGTGGTAGAGAGATGGGTCACCATTTTGAAATTTTGTGGGACTTGTACAGTGCGATTCCATCTTCTGAAAATCCAGAAGAATCAATACTAGATCATTTCTTCTACATTAATTTAGACGATCCAAATTTCAGTAAATGTCGTATAACTCACGAAAATGGTAAAAGATATGACGAAGAAAAATTCAACTTATCAGACAAAGCTTTGAAGGAAATTGCAGAGCTTACAATCACAAAAGATGAAAAATTACAAAACAAACAAATTGATGAAATTTTCTCAGAAGAAACTTTGAATAGTGATTTCTGGATTTTGTGGAGATCAATGTTTGCATTCCAAAACTGGAATAGTGCTTTGGAAATGAAATTATATTTGAACAGATTTATCCACCATGTTGGAGGACTTCCTACACTTTCAGCTCTTCAATTTACTCAATACGATCAATACGAATCTATCGTTAAACCGATAGTTAAATGGTTAGAAGAAAAAGGTGTTAAATTTGAATACGGAATCACTGTAAAAGATGTTGATTTTGATATAACTGCTGAGAAGAAAGTAGCCAAAAGATTGGTGATGGAATCAAACAAAGGCGAAGACAAATCAATTGATTTAACTGAAAATGATTTGGTGTTTATAACTAATGGATCGATGACTGAATCATCAAGCTACGGTGACGATGAAACTGCAGCAACTTTGAGTGCTGATCTTGGTGGAAGCTGGGATTTATGGAGAAATATTGCATTAAAATCAGATGAATTCGGAAAACCTGACAAATTCTGTAAAAATGTTGAAAGAACTAACTGGGAATCATGTACAGTAACTGTTCATGGTGGTAAAGTTATCGACTATATCGAAAATATTACTAAGAGAAATCCTTACACAGGAAAAGTTGTTACAGGTGGTATCGTAACTGTTAAGGATTCAAATTGGTTGATGAGCTGGACAATTAACAGACAACCACAATATGTTGGTCAACCAAAAGAAGATATTTGCGTTTGGGTTTACGGATTATTTACTGACAAAGACGGAAATTATATCAAAAAACCTATGAGAGATTGTACAGGAAAAGAAATCACAAAAGAATGGTTGTATCATATTGGTGTTCCTGAAGCAGAAATCGATCAATTATCACAAGATTGCTCAGCAATTCCTGTAATGATGCCATATATTACAAGTCATTTTGAACCTCGTGAATTTGGTGACAGACCTTACGTAGTTCCTAAAGGAGCTGTGAACTTTGCATTCCTTGGACAATTTGCAGAAACATTGGACAAACCTGGTAGAGATACTGTATTTACTACAGAATATTCTGGAAGAACTGCAATGGAAGCTGTGTATGCATTGTGTCATGTTGAAAAGGGAATTCCTGAAGTATACGCTTCAAGATATGATTTGAGATATTTATTAAATGCAGTTAGTGCACTTAATGATTACGAAAAACCAGACCTACCAATTCCAAAATTGTTAGCTCATAGTATTGGTAAGAAAATAGAAGACACTGATATCGAATTAATGTTAAAAGAAAATAATTTGATTTAGATTTGTTAGTATCCCTGGAATTAATTTTCTGGGGATATTTTTTTTTAATTTGTAATAAAATATACAAAAGGGGATGAAAAAATGAACTCTGATTACAAAGACAGAATCAAAGGTGCGTTGTATGCATTTGCAATAGGCGATAGCATGAGTGCTACGACTGAATTTATGACAGAAGAGGAAATCCATAAAAATTACGGTAAAATTACAGATATTTTAGGTGGAGGATGGCTTGATTTGAATCCAGGAGAATGCACCGATGATACTGATATGAGTATTTGCATTATGAAATCTTTGATGGAAAATGACAATGATAATTTTGAAAAAAATACAATGGAACTTTTCGTGGATTGGTACAATACTCATCCTAGAGATATTGGAAATCAATGCAAATCTGCTATCGAGCATTATATTCAATACGAAATATTTATAGAAGAAGATGGAACAGCGCTTGGAAACGGAAGCTTGATGAGAGCACTTCCATGTGTATTATTAGATAACGAATATTCAGAAGAACTGAACATAAAACAAGGAAGACTAACTCACAATAACGAAATGTGTGATGAAATTTTACGAGAATACACACAAATCATACGTGATAACATCAATGGAAAAACTCATGAGCTTGAAGATAAACAACTTCTCAAGCCATCAGGATATATTGTGAATACTTTTAATAATGCGATATATTGGGCGAAGGAAAATTCAATTGAAGATTGCATTATAAACGCTGTAAATCACGGGGGAGATTCTGACACGATAGCTGCAATTGCAGCAAGTTTAAGTGGTTCAATTTACGGATATTCTACAATTCCTAAAAGATGGATTGACAAATTAGACGAAAATGTAAAAGAGCAAATTGAAAAATTTGTAGAATATTTGGAAAATCAAATATAAGCAATACAAAATCCTGCATTAGGGGCTCTTTTTTATTTGTATTATATTTATAATATATTTACATTTTTTAAATTCATTTCATACTAATAACTTTTTTATATCTAATAAAATTCAATTGTAAATAATAGATAGTGTTATTAATTTCAATTTTCTGCTATAATAAATAGAGAAATGAGGAGGTGCCCAAATGCCGGCAATTATTAATTCTGAACTTGGTAGTATTGTAATAGATAATAGTGTAATAGCAAATATTGCAGGAATTTCCGCTATGGAATCGTATGGAATAGTGGGAATGGCATCAAAAAATGCAGCTGATGGTATTTTTGAATTATTAAAATTTGAAAATCTTTCCAAGGGAATAAAAGTTAATACTGAAAATAATCAAATTAATATAGAACTTCATGTGGTATTGGAATATGGAGTTAAAATTTCCGTAGTAGGACAAAATATTATAGAAAGAGTTAAATTTAATATAGAAAACCTTACTGGCCTTACTATTGATAATATTGAAGTCCTTGTTGAAGGAATAAGATTGAAATAGTGGAGGGTAAATTGGAAACTAAAGTTATAAATGGTAATTTATTAAGAGAAATTTTTAAGGGAGCGGTTAATTATCTTATTTCTAAAAAAGAAGAAGTTAACGCATTAAATGTTTTTCCGGTACCAGATGGAGATACAGGTACAAATATGAGCCTTACTGGGAAATCAGCCTTAAAACAAATTGAAAGCTTAGGTGATAATCCAAGTGTTTCTGATGTTGCTTTATTGGCTGCAAGAGGGGCACTTATGGGAGCTAGAGGTAATTCAGGCGTAATTTTATCCCAATTTTTAAGAGGTCTTTCTGAAGGATTAAAAGATAAGGATGAAGCTAGTATTTCGGAGATGGCTCTTGCTTTCAAAAAAGCCTCTGATACTACTTATAAAGCAGTTATGAAACCAGTTGAAGGTACAATTTTAACAGTTGGTAGAGAAACAGCGGATTTCGCTTTAAAAGCACAAAATAGATACGATAATTTTGAAGAATTTTTAACAAATGTAATAGAAGCTGCTAACATTTCTTTAGACAAAACACCTGAAAAACTTGAAGTTTTAAAAGAAGCTGAAGTTGTTGATGCTGGAGGTAAGGGTCTTGTTGTTTTATTAGAGGGAGCTTTACTGGTTATTAAAGGTGAAAAAATTAGCAACTTAACTGAAGATGAAATACTAAAGAAAAAAGCTCAAAAAGAAATTGACTTTGGTCAAGCGGATACATCATTAAAATATGGATACTGTACTGAATTTGTCATCCATACTGACTCAGAAGATATTGCTGACTTACGCTCAAAGCTTTCACCTATAGGTGATTGCCTTCTAGTAGTTGGAGGTGGTGGAAGTGGAATAATAAAAGTTCATGTCCACACAAATCATCCTGGAAAAGCTCTAGAATATGCTTGCGAATTAGGTTTATTACAGGATATAAAGATTGATAATATGAGGTATCAACACAGAGAAATTCTTTTTGATGATAGTGAAGTTAAAAAGGCAAGAGAAAGAGAAGAAAAAATCTCAAAAAAACCTAAAGCTAATGGATTTTTAGCTGTTTCTATGGGTAATGGAATAAGCGAGCTTTTTAAATCCTTAGGAATTGATTTTATAGTAAGTGGAGGACAAACTATGAATCCATCTACTGAGGATATTTTAAAAGGTATTGAAGAAATTAACGCTGATAGAATTTATATTCTTCCAAATAATTCTAATATTATTTTAGCAGCAGAAGCTGCTCGTGATATTTCTACTAAGGATATAGTTGTAATTCCTTCTAAATCAATTCCACAAGGCGTTGCGGCTATGCTTGCATTTAATGAGTTAAAATCTAATGATGAAAATAAAGAGAATATGATTCAAGCATTACAAAGTGTTGTTGATGCTCAGGTAACTTATGCCGTTCGTGACACAACTATGGATGGTAAAGAAGTAAATAAAGGTGATTTTATCAGTATTTCCAACAAAAAATTACAAGCTTCTGGAAAAATTCTTGATGATGTAGTACTTGATACAATTGATAAAATGATGGATGAAGATAAAACCCTTATTACTTTATATTATGGTGTTGACATAAAGGATGAAGATGCTCAAAACCTTGATAAGAAATTAAGGGAGAAATATCCTGACTGTGATACTGAGTTAATAAAGGCCGAACAGCCAATTTACTATTATATAATTTCTCTTGATTAAATATTAAAGGAGCCTGAGGCTCCTTTTTTTAGAAGGTGAATCATGAATATTGATGATAATATTAAAAATTTAAAATCAGTAGGACCAAAAAGATTAAAACTACTTAATAATATTGGAATTTTTTCAATTAAAGATTTACTTTATTTTTATCCAAGAAGGTATGAAGACTCTTCTAAAATATTAAAATTATCAGAAGGTATCATAGGAGAAAAAGCTACTTTTAGATGTAGAATATTATCTTTACTTGATAATAGGAATATCAGAAGAGGATTAAGCATTACATCTTTTCTTATAGAAGATGATAGTGCTGAAGCCAAGCTAATTTTTTTTAACAATAGATTTATAAAAAATACAATAGATTTTGGTGAAACCTATTTGATTTATGGTAAATATGAAAGATTTAGAGGAAGAATTCAACTCACAAGTCCTGAAATTGAAAAGGTTGATAATATAAGAAATCTTGGAAGGATTAGAGGTATTTATAATCAAACAAAGGGATTAACAAATAATAATATAGATTATTTAATAGACCAAGTAATAGATAAAAATTTATTTGAAGAATGCATTCCTAATGACTTGATAAAAAAATACTCCTTAATTGATAAAAATAGAGCTATAAAAAATATTCACAGACCTGAAAATAGAAAATCCTACGCTCTATCAAAACAAAGGCTTGTCTATGAAGAATTATTATTTTTTGAACTTTCAATATTAAGTATGCAAAATAAGAATAATTCATCACATGGTATAAAATTTAACATTCCTAATAAAATTTATGAATTTATAAATAACCTACCCTACAAATTAACATCCGGTCAGGAGAAAGTTCTTAAAGATATAACGGGTGATATGCAAAATGGAAAATCTGTTAATAGGCTTATTCAAGGAGATGTAGGAAGTGGAAAAACTATTGTATCTATAATTTTATCCCTAGTAGCTGTTTTAAACGGATATCAATGTGCTATTATGGCACCAACTGAAATTTTAGCAAAGCAACATTTTGAAAATTTTAACAGTTTATTAGAAGATTATGGAGTTAGAATTAAATTACTTGTAGGTTCAACTTCAAGTAAAGTTAAGAAAGAAATTTTGACAAATACAGCAAATGGCTTGATTGATATTTTAATAGGCACACATTCTCTAATAGAAGATGATGTGAAATTTTTTAATTTAGGACTCAATGTTATTGATGAACAACATAGATTTGGAGTAATTCAAAGAAGTAAATTAAGATATAAAAATGATAAGGCATGTAATATAATTATGAGTGCTACTCCAATACCGAGAACCCTATCGCTAATACTTTATGCAGACCTTGATACATCAATTATTGATACAATGCCAGGAGGCAGAAAAAATATTAAAACTCTAGCTATTAATAGTTCACAAGTAAATGAAGCCTTAACTTTTATAGAAAAAGAATTAAATGCTGGTCACCAAGCATATGTAATATGCTCATTGATCGAGGATAATGAAGATTTTGAAAATTTAGAGTCAGTTGAAAAAGTTTTTAAAGATTTAAAGAAATTTTTTAAAAATTATAAACTTGCCTTACTTCATGGCAGACTTTCAACTGATGAAAAAAACAAAGTTATGGAGGATTTTAAAAATAGAAAAATTGATTTAATCGTTTCCACTACAGTAATTGAAGTGGGAATAAATGTGGCTAATGCTACTGTAATGATGATTTATAATGCTGAAAGATTTGGATTATCAACCTTGCATCAACTTAGAGGCAGAGTTGGTAGAGGAGATGCTCAAAGTTACTGTATATTATTTAATAATTCAAAAAGCGAAATATCTTGGAGAAGAATGAAAATAATGACTGATTCAACAGATGGATTTTATATTGCTAATAAAGATTTGGAATTGAGAGGTTTTGGAGATATTTTGGGTGTAAGACAATCTGGTATTCCAAATCTAAGACTTGCAAATCCATTAAAAGACCAAAAAATACTTTCTTATGCGTCAACTGATGCGAAAAATATTTTAAAAGAAGATATAGATCTAACAGGTAAATATAAAAATCTCAAAAAATTTGTTGATGAGTTCCAAGAAAATATGTAGAATATTCTTCTAATAAACTCATAAATATCCCATCAAAGACTTTTTAATTTTAAAGTATTATGTTAAAATAATACTTAATTGGAGGACTTATGAGAATTATAGGTGGAGATTGTAGAGGTATAAAACTTTCAGCCCCTTTGGGATTAAATACAAGACCTACTCTTGATAGAATAAGAGAAAGCCTTTTTAACATTTTAGGTCAATATTTTAATGGAGGAACCGTTCTAGATTTATTTGCTGGTAGCGGTTGTAATGGTCTTGAATTTTTATCAAGAGGTGTTGATTTTTCCTATTTTGTGGATAATTCATCTCAAAGCTATAATGTAATTACTTCAAATATAGAAAAGCGTAGGCTTAAAGATAAGTCAAAAGTATTAAAAATGGATTATAAAAAAGCTTTAGAATCTTTTTTATCTGAAACTTTTTCTTATATATATATGGATCCTCCATTTATGAAAAGAGATTATTATATAGATTCAATTAATTTAATAAAAGAAAACAGATTATTAAAAAAAGATGGTCTTTTAATAATAGAACATAAGACTGATGATACTTTTGAATTACCTGAGGGTTTCTCAGAAATAAAAAACAAAAAATATGGAAACACGAGCCTATCAATATGGAGTTTTGTAAATGAAAGTAATATATGCGGGTAGTTTTGATCCTGTAACTAATGGTCACTTAGATATTATTGAAAGGGCAAAATCTATTTTTGGTCACGTAATTGTAGCTGTACTAGACAATGTCAGCAAAAAATCATTATTTACAACAGAGGAAAGGCTATACTTACTTAAAGAAGTTTTAAAAGATGATGAAAATATAGAAATTGATTCATTTAGTGGACTTCTTGTAGATTATGCAAAAAAGAAAAATTGTAAAGTTATAGTTAGAGGCTTGAGATCAGCTTCTGATTATTTAAGTGAATACACTCTTGCCATGGCAAATATGCATTATAAAGATGGGGTAGAGACAGTATTTTTAT
>NZ_AEAA01000117.1:0-2138 GCF_000179335.1 Peptoniphilus sp. oral taxon 836 str. F0141 | reverse complement strand
GGGATTTTAAATTGTTTTTGTAATTTTTTAAATAGAATTTTGAGAGAACCTATAAAGAATTCTCTTTTTCTAAGTCCTATTAAAGTTGTAGCAAAGGATTTGAATTCATTATTATCCTTTATATTTACCTTTATACTCTATTGTGGTTTGTTTACAAGTATATATAGTCTTGTATTTTCTAAGCCTATAAAGCTAAGTCTTATCATTTTACTATTAGGTTTTATTGGAGCAAGCTTAAAGGGTTTATACAAGGATATACTAGAAAATTCTTTATTTATAAATTACTTTACAGATTTCTTTAAACTAGATAAAGAGGTGGACCAATGGTGGTAAGAACAAAAAAACTTCCTTTGATAATTTTTATGGCATTACTTGTCCTAGTATCCTATATATTTCTAAGCACAAAATTTTTCCTCGCTACAATGCTTATGTTTTGCGGAATATTTTTTGTCCTTTACGATATAAAAATTGGTCTTTGCCTTATGGCTTTTGCTTATCCATTTTTACCTGATATCATTGGACTTTTAGGTTTTTTATCCATGGGCTTTGTAATATTTTTAAGAAAAATTTTATTGGACCAAAGAGATTTTACAGTAGATATTTATGGTCTAAGCATAGGATTTTTTATAGTTTTAGCCCTTGCAAATACCTTGACATCGGTAAATGTAGGGGGATCTATAAGAGATCTTGGTCTTAACTGTGCGGGAGTTTCTTTTGTTTTTGCCATGGTTAACAGTCTAAGAAAAAAAGAAGATATAAATGTTTTTGTATCAGTTTTAATGGTTTCAGTCTTAATGGTTGCTCTAGTAGGCATAAGACAAATTTTTACAGGTGTTGTTATGAGACCAGAGTGGACTGATGTGGAAAATTCACAAGATATAGCAGTTAGAATTTACTCTGTATTCACTAATCCCAATATTTTTGCAGAATATTTAGTAATGACTATTCCCTTAGGCGTTGGTCTTATGTGGTATACCAAATCTATGAAGAAAAAAATGCTATTTATGGCAGGAGTTGGACTTTTGCTTATAGCCTTAGTGATGACAATGTCAAGAGGCGGCTGGTTAGGAATTTTTGTTGCGGCATTTATTTTTGTCTTAATTGTAGATAAAAGACTATTACTTTTGTCCATACCAATTATTCTTATAATGATTCCTTTCCTACCAAAAAGTATATTGGAAAGATTTATTTCTATAGGCTCAAATGTGGATTCATCCATCCTATATAGAACTAAGATATATGATATAACCTTTCATTTAATAAAGGATAATTTCATAAATGGTGTAGGCTTTGGCTATATACCGTTCAAGCAAGTTTTTGAAACCTATATAAGAACAATGCCCATTTATCACGCCCACAATACTTTTCTTGAAATCTTTGCAGAAGGCGGAATAATAGGACTTCTTGTATTTTTATATATGATTTTTTCTATATTAAAAAATGCTAATTTATATTTAGCAAAAAGTGATGATAAATATATAAAATATTTGGGAGCTGGTGCGATTGCATCTTTATTTGGAATTTTAGCCAATGGGATGACTGAACATATTTTATATATGCCAAGGATAATATTTACATTTTGGATTTTACTAGGAATAATTATTAGTCTTATAAGAATTTCTAAAAATGAAAAATTAGAGCTAACAAAAAAAGAAAATTTAAAAGTAGAAGGGGTTTCATGAAAAAAATTCTTTTTTCCGGCTACTTTGGTTTTGATAACTCAGGCGATGATGCCATCTTAAAAGCCATGGTAGATGATTTTAAAAAACTAAATATTGATATTGAATTAAAGGCCTTTTCTAACAATCCAGTAAAAACGGAAAAAATTTATGATATCAAAAGTGCCGATAGGTTCAACCTATCTCATCTTATCGCAAATTTAAAGGAAACAGACCTCTTTATATCAGGGGGAGGTTCGCTTCTTCAAGATGTAACCTCAACTAGGTCACTTGCATACTATTTATTTTTAATCTTTCTTGCCAAAATTTTAGGTAAAAAAGTCTATGTTTATGCAAATGGTATAGGACCGATAAATAAGCCCTTTAACAGATTTATAACAAAAATCATTCTGGAAAAAGTTGATTTTATAAGTCTAAGAGATAAGCTTTCTTATGACTTTGTAAAAAAATTAAAATTAA
>NZ_AEAA01000118.1:0-21744 GCF_000179335.1 Peptoniphilus sp. oral taxon 836 str. F0141 | reverse complement strand
TTTCTTCCATATCTCATGAGTTGAGAACTCCATTGACTTCAATAAAGGGTTGGGCTGTAGTTTTAAAAGATTCTAAAGGTCAGGAAGATATTATGTCAGAAGGCTTAACTATAATCGAAAATGAGAGTGATAGATTATCAAAAATGGTTGAGGAACTCCTTGATTTTTCAAGGTTTATTTCAGGCAGAATGTCTTTAGAAAAAGAATTATTTGATATTGGACAAACAGTCAGAGATGTTTGTAAACAAATGAAGCCTAGAGCCAATTCAAATAAAATTGATTTTCAAACTGAACTTTTAGAAACTCCATGTGTAACAATAGGTGATGAAAATAGAATTAAACAGTTATTAATCAATATTGTAGATAATGCGATAAAATTCACTTCAGAAAATGGTTGGGTAAAGGTTCAATCATTTGATGAGAATAACAACTTTGTAATTCTTGTTTCTGATAATGGTTGTGGCATGAACAAAAAAGATTTAGAACATGTTAAGGAAAAATTCTATAAGGGCAAACATTCTAAGAGTCACTCAGGACTTGGACTTTCCATATCTGATGAAATAGTTAAATTGCACAACGGAAGCCTTGATATTTTTCTGAATTAAATATAGGAACAACTGTGAAAATTACTATACCAATAATTAAGGAGGAAAAAGCAGAATGAAAAAGTTATTTTTAATTTTTATTTTACTCCTCTTAAGTGCTTGTTCAATTATCAATACTGATCGTACAAGTATTCAGACTCCCGAGGTGGCAAAGCCTCCTATTTACGGAAAATGGACTATAAGTAAATATATTAATACCTACAAGACAAATGATGATAATTTTCAATATAAAGATATTATTGGTAGTGATGTTCTTTTCGCTAGTGATGAAGCTATGGTTAGTGGTGATTACATTATTAATCCTTCTTATAGGACAAAAAGGGTTAATGTTGATGAATATTTATATAAAAAATATAATCTAAACTATAAAAATTTAAATATTGAAAATAAAGATGCTTTTGCTATTTCTTTAAAACAAAAAGATTTTACTAATTATGAAATTATAAAGGTTTCAGATGATACTGCCTTTATTATAAGAAACAACTTCATCTTTCAAATCTCTAAAACAGATGATGATTTAACTGAAGATCAGCTAAAAGTTGATATAAGTAGAAATAGGGAGGATAGCTCAGGACTAACTATTGAAAATTTAAGCGATAAAGCTGACATTGGTTTAATGCTTGGTCTTAAAGAACCAAATCAATCAAAACTACCATCTTTCAACTATAAAACTTTATATATTAAGTTTTCTCCTGAAGGAGTAGAAAATGTCTATGAAAGTCCAAATATTTTATTACCTAGAAAAGATGGCTTTTATCAAGTTGAAATTCAAAGAGTTTCAAAAAAAGATGAAATTTCTGATAATCTTTTGATTAAAAAAAGAGTAGATCCTCTAAATGATAGGCAAGCAAAGGAAAAAATCTATCAAATTGAAGACAATAATATTTTAAAAAATATAAATTTTATTTCTGAAGATATTATTAATATTGAAAATATAAGCGTTGAAAAAAATTTAAGAAAATTAAGGATATATGACATTAATAACATTGAAAAGAAAGAGCCTCTACAAATTGCTTATTTTATTAGTTCTGATGACAATAAAGAATTAACAAAAGAAACTAATGATAAATTAAAAGATAATGATAATATTGGAATATATAGAGAAAATGGTTATTGGAAGTTGATAGGAAGAAATAACGCATCTAATGGAGATTTTATTAAGGATTTTGACTTAAATATTGTTTTGCCTAATTCAATAAATAAGTATAATGTTTTAAATATTCCTATGACTGATTTAAAGAAATTTAATTCTAAAATAAAAGATGCTTTTATTTCTCCAGATAATAAATATTTAATTACATTGGAAAATACAATGTTAAAGATATATAATATAGGAAATGGAAATATAATTTCTAATGCTATTTTTGAAAGAGAGATTGGTCAAGACACAAGTGTCATTATGAGTCAATGGTCAATGGGTAGATATTCGAAATTATGGCAAAAAGAAATAACTAGAAAAAATTAAGAGGTGTGAAGTGGGACAAATTAAAGAACTGATTATATCAAACAGTGATTATTTAGCACTTACTATAGGGACAATAATTTTAGGAGTAATATTTACTTTTATAGCAAATTTTATGGCTAAAGAATTAAAGTTTGTAAAATATATTCCAGGTTTGGTACTATTTTTTATTGGTATGTTTTCAATATTTTTAGTTACAGATAAATTATTTGAAAAATCTAGTCTAGATAATTTAATTATTTTTGTGACAGGAGTTTCATCAGGCTTGATATCTTTGATATTTGCTTTGATAATTGGCATCTGTTCATCAAGCAAAAATAGATATAGGAGAAATGACAGAAGATAGTCATTTCTCTTTTTCTTTCATTAGACTTGTTATGTCTATCTGCCCGCCAATAATTTTAAGCTTTTTAGCTCTAGATTGATTTTTAACTAATATTTCATATTTTAAAGCCTGAGATTTATCTTTAAGTTTATAGGTATATAAAAACTTTACTGGTAGGCGAGCTCTAGTATATTTAGATGCTAATCCCTTATTATGCTTTTCAAGTCTTTTTTCTAGATTATTTGTAATCCCAGTGTATAAACTTTTATCTGCACACTCTAAAATATATAAATAATAGCTATCGTTCTTTTTCATAATTTATAACTTCCTTGATAATAGAATAATCAAATCCTCTAGCTAATAAAAATCTAATAACCTTATTTAGATTTTCAAAAGAATAATCATTATTAGCTTTTTTTAAAAATAACTCATGAGCATTATTGTATTCAAGTTCATCATCAATTTCAGCAGATGCTTTTTCAATGATATTTTTTGATATTCCCTTTTCAAATAGGCTATATTTGATTTTTTTACTTCCATGCTTTTTTAATATTTGAGCGTCATGTATATAGGATACAGCGTAAGAATAGTCATCTAAAAATCCTTTTTCTGTGAGTAAATCAATTGTTTTTTCTATGTTATCATTAGATATTTTTTTCTATATAAATAATCTTTAATCTGCTTAGAACTTTTTATATTAGAAAGATATCTGCAGGCTAAAATAAAGGCTCGAGTAAGTTGGTCTTGTTCATATAAACTATTATCGAAGTCATCAGAAACTTCAAGTCCCTTATATAAATTAAATTTAACCAGACTATCCTCAACAATACTTACGCTTTTGCCATTATTAAATTCAACTATAAATTCATTTTTTTTATAAGTAATTTTATTAATAATCATAACTATATATTAGTTTAACAGAAAATTAAGATTAAAAAAACTAAGAATAGTCATAAGTCTTGAAAATTATGTAAAAATTAAATATAATCAGAATGGTTAAAATTCACTTAAATAATTTAAAAATGGTAATAATTGCCTAAAAAGTATATAATATAGTTAGTTTTATTAGGAGTTGGAATATGTTTGAATTAATTTCACAAGTTTTGAAATACGTATTTATAATTATTATTTATCTTTTTATTTTCAGTATTTTAAGACTGATGTATCTTGATATTAGGCAAATGGGTACAAGAGGCACGTCCCTTGAGAATTCTTATTTAAAAGTTGTGAATAGACTAGATTCACTTTCTTTCAAAATGCAGGAGTATTATTTATTAGGTGGTAGTGTAACTTTAGGAAGGTCATCTAAAAATGATATAGTTATTAAAGATAAATTTGTGAGTAAAAATCATCTGAATATAACTGAAAGAAATGAAATTTTTTATTTAGAAGATTTAAATTCAGCTAATGGAACCTATTTAAATGGAGAAAAAGTTGATGCTGGAACTTTGATCGAGCTTCAAAATGGCGACAAAATAGGTGTTGGGTTTATTCAATTTATATTTGTTGAAAATAGGTAAAAAGGTGAAATATGATAAATTTTTTGCTTAAAAATAGAAGACCAGGAAATCTTCTTCTTATTTTTGAACTCTTATCTATATTTCTATTATTCTTTTATAATAATAAACATATAGATAGGTATATTGCAATTTTATTTGTTGGTTTAGTTTTAATTATATACATTTCAAATTTAGTTTTAAGTAGGGTTTCTACTGGAGATAATTATATATTTTTAATAGTATCAATGCTTATGACTATAGGTATTGTAACTATATATAGAATATCACCAACTTTAGGGTTAAGACAATTAGTGTGGGCTCTTATAGGTATTTTAACTTTTTACTTAACATACTTTGTTATTAGGGTAATGAGACGACTTGAAAATTTAACAACTCTTTATTTAGGCTTTTCAATTTTATTTTTTCTTTTAACATTAATTTTTGGTAAGGAATTACATGGTTCAAAAAACTGGATTGTATTTGGCAATGATGCGTTTTCAATCCAACTATCGGAAATAACAAAAATACTTGTAATGTTTTTAATTGCATCTTTTTATACAAAATTTCAAGATAAATTGGAAAGAAATGGTTTTAAACATTCATCATATTATTTGATGATTGTCATGTATGTATTTATAGGATTTTTGTTCCTTCAAAAAGATTTAGGTACTGCAGTTGTATTTATGGGCATTTATACTTGCTTGCAATTCGTATATGATAAAGATAGAACTTCACTTATAGTTAATATTTGCCTTATGATTTTTGGGGCTATTGTATCCTATTTCTTATTTTCACATGTAAGAACAAGGGTAACTATTTGGTTAAGCCCACTTGGAGCTATAAAAGGAAGAGCAGGTCAGGTAACAGAAGCTTTGTTTGCCATAGGTGAGGGAGGATTCTTTGGTTCTGGAATTGGTTTAGGTTATCCATCTCTAGTTGGCGTTAATGAATCAGATTTTATTTTTTCGGTTATATGTGAAGAAATGGGTGTATTTATGGGAATAGGTATAATTATGCTATTTATGCTCTTAATATATAGAGCCGTAAAAATTGCCCTTAATCAAGAATTTATATTCTATAGAATTTTAGCATTGGCAGTAGCAATACTTTTTGCCATTCATGCTTTTTTAAATATAGGAGGGGTTATAAAATTAATACCAATGACAGGTTTAACCTTGCCCTTTGTATCATATGGAGGTAGTGCTATGATTTCTAGTTTTGTAGCTTTGGGTATTTTGCAGTTTACCGGAGAAGATATTTCTTATTTATATTCTAGGAGTTCAAATAATGAAAGCAAGTGAAAATAAAAGAATACTCGTGCTTTTAATTTTTTTAATAATTCTTTTATTAGCACCAATTTTATATTTAACATATTTTACAATTTTTAAAGCTCAAGATGCTATAAAAAATCCTGCCAACAAAAGACCTATGATGGCTGAAAATGCAGTAAAAAGAGGAAATATTTATGATAGAGATGGTAATGTCTTAGCTTATTCTACGGGCGAAAAATTTCAATATCAAAGAGTTTACAATTACCCTGTAATATACTCTCATATTGTGGGATATTCAAATAAAATTGTTTCAAAATATGGCATTGAAAAAGAATACAATAGTTACCTTCTCGGAAAAGAAGGGTCTAAATTATTAAAAACCTTTAAGTCAATTTTCAATAAAAAATTAGATTTAAATATGGGCGATTCTTTAATACTTACAACAAACACAGAGCTTCAAAAGAAAACAAGGTCAGTATTAGGGGAAAATAATGAAAAAGGTTCAGTTGTAATAATGAATCCAAAAAACGGTGAAATATTATCCATGGTTTCACTTCCAGATTTTAACTCTCAAAATATTGCTCAAGATATGGCACAAATAAATAAAAATAACAACGGAGCTTTGTTTAACAATTCAACATTAGGAAAATTTGCACCTGGTTCTGTTTTTAAAATTGTAAGTGCTGATGCTATTCTTGAATCAGGTATCAGCCAAAACTATAATGATAAGGGTACAGAAAAAATTGATAATGGTCGTGAGTTTAAAAATTCAACTGGAAAAGCATATGGAAGGATTAATTTAAAAACAGCTTTTACACATTCAGTTAATACTTACTTTGTAAGAAAAACTGTTGATGTAGGTTTGGATATATATTCAAATGTTTGTCAAAAATTTATGATTAATAAAAAGGTTGACTTTGACTTGCCTTTAGAAACTTCAACATGGGATTATAATCGCCAGGGTTTTGATAAAACAGCTCTAGGATCTGCAGGTATAGGCCACGATAATATACTGGTAACACCTCTTGAAATGTGTATGATAACTTCTGCCATTGCAAATGATGGAGTTATGATGAAACCTCATTTAGTTAAGGCTATAAATGGCAGCGATGGTAAAAATATTTTAATAAATAATCCTGAAGTATTATCAGAATGTACTTCTAAAGAAAATGCTAACATTATTAAAAATATGATGGTTAATGTTGTTAATAATGGTACTGGTACAGAAGCCTATGTAAAGGGTTATCAAGTCGCAGGAAAAACAGGTACGGCCCAACTAAATATTCAAGAAGGAACAAATAATGCTTGGTTTGTTGGTTTTGCTCCTGCAAATGACCCTAAGATTGCCATTGCCGTTGTAATTCCAAATGTTTCAGATTATGGTGGAGAAGTAGCAGCACCAATAGCTAGAAAATTAATAAAATTTGCTCTTGATAATATTGATTTTGATCAGTGAGGTATTTATGATTAATGGTAATTTTGTAACAGCCTTTATAGCTGCTGCCGGAATGGGAAAAAGAATGAATGCTCCAATTAATAAACAATTTTTGTCTATTGAAGGAGTTCCGATTTTAGCTCATACTATAAAAAAAATAGAAGCTTCAAAATACGTTGATTTCATTTTGCTTATTATAAAAAGCTCCGATTTAAATTATTTAAGCCAAATAATTTCAAAATACAAAATCAATACGAATTACAAGATATGCTATGGAGGAAATGAAAGGCAAGACTCCATAAATAATGGTTTAATGAATATGCCAAAGTCAACAGATATAATCCTAACCCATGATGGTGCCAGACCTTTTGTATGTGTGGAAAAAATTGATCAGGCAATAGAGAGCGTTTTTGAAACTGGGGCTTGCACCTTAGCAAATAAAGTCAAGGACACTATAAAGTTTTCATACGATGGTAAAAATGCTGATTATACACCTAATAGGGCACTTTTATGGCAAGTCCAAACTCCTCAAGTTTTTTTGGCTGATGTTTTAAAAAGTGCTTATAAGCAAGCCTACAGCGAGGGATATTATGGAACTGATGACTGTTCACTTGTTGAAAAAACTGGCAGAAAAATTAAACTGATTGACAATTCATATGATAATATAAAGATTACAACAAAAGAAGATTTAATTTTTGCAAAAGCAATTTTAAGAAAGAAGGATTTATGAGAGTAGGACTCGGTTTTGATGTTCATAAATTAGTAAATGATAGAGATTTAATTATTGGTGGTATTAAAATACCTCATAAACTTGGACTTTTGGGTCATTCTGATGCTGATGTTCTTATACACGCTATAATGGATTCTATATTAGGCGCTATGGCAAAAAGAGATATAGGATACCATTTCCCAGACACTGACAATAAATTTAAAAATATAGACTCAAAAATTTTACTTTCTAAAGTTTATGATTTAATGGTAGAAGAAAATTATAAAATTATAAATATAGATTGTATAGTTTCAGCACAAAAACCTAAACTTGCACCATATATTGATAGTATGAGAAAAGTTATTGCTGAAATTTTAAATACACAAATAGAAAACATATCTATTAAGGCTACAACAACTGAAGGCTTAGGTTATGTCGGTAAGGAATTAGGAATATCGGCACAAGCAGTTGCTTTAATTGAAAAGGAGAAATAAAGTTGAAATTATTTATTGATACTGCAAATTTAGAAGAAATAAGAGAGATTAATTCTTGGGGTGTGGTGGACGGAGTTACGACTAATCCATCCCTTATTGCAAAAAATGGTGGTATTGTAAAAGAAGTGTATAAGGAAATATTATCTATTGTTCAAGGACCTGTATCATTAGAGGTTAATAGTGATGATTATAAAGCTATGATAGAAGAGGCGAGAGATCTTTCTAAGCTGGGTAAAAATGTTGTAATAAAAATACCCATTACTGAAGAAGGACTTAAGGCGTGCTCTATTCTTTCTAAAGAAAAAATAAGGGTTAATATAACTCTTGTATTTTCTGCAAGTCAAGCACTTTTAGCTGCAAGAAGCGGAGCTTCATTTGTAAGCCCTTTTGTTGGCAGGCTAGATGATATTGGACAAGATGGTATTTCTTTAATAAGGGATATTGCAACAATATTTAAAGAACATCAAATTACTACACAAATAATTGCTGCTAGTATTAGATCAGTCGACCATGTTAAAAAAGCAGCATTAGTTGGAGCAGATATCTCTACTGTTCCATATAAAATTTTTAAAGAAATGATAGTACATGATTTAACAGATAAAGGTATTACTAAATTTAAAGAAGATTATAATAAAGTATATAAAAAAGGAGAGTAAAAATGGATAGAAATTTAGCACTTAATTTAGCAAGAGTTACAGAAGCTGCAGCTTTAAGTGCCGGCAAATGGCTTGGAAAAGGCGATAAAAATGGTGCCGACGGAGCAGCAGTTGATGCAATGAGAAGAATGTTTGATACAGTTGAAATTGACGGAACTGTTGTTATAGGAGAAGGAGAAATTGACGAAGCACCTATGCTATACATAGGCGAAAAGATTGGCACAAAAAGTGGTGAAGAACAAGTAGATATTGCTGTTGACCCAATTGATGGCACAAATTCTGTAGCTGCTGGTGGCACAAATTCTATTGCAGTTCTTGCAGTTGCTCCAAAAGGATGTCTTCTAAATGCACCCGATATATATATGGATAAAATAGCTTGCGGACCTAAGGCAAAGGGGGCAATAAAACTTGATGATTCTCCAACCGAAAATATCAAAAGAGTTGCTGAAAAATTAAATAAAAATATTGATGAAATCACAGTGGCGATTCTTGATAGACCAAGACACGAAAAAATTATCAAAGAAATTAGAAAATTAGGAGCAAGAATCAAAAAAGTTTCTGATGGTGATATTGTTACTGCTATTGAATGTTGTTTTGAAGAATCAGGTGTAGATTTAATTATGGGTAGAGGTGGTGCCCCAGAAGGAGTAATCGCTGCTGCTGCGTTAAAATGTTTAGGCGGAGATTTCCAAGGCAGACTTCATCCAACTGATGAAAAACAAGAGGCAAGATGTAAAGATTTGCATTCTGATTTAAATAAGGTTTATGAAATAGATGATTTGGTTAAGGGAAATGAAGTTATTTTTTCTGTAACAGGAATTTCCAAGGGTGAAATATTAGATGGAGTAAAATATTATGAAAATAATATTGCTACAACTGAATCTTTGGTATTAAGATTACCAAGTGGTACTCAAAGATTTATTAAATCAACTCATAGACTAGATTTAAAACCTGATTATGCAAAATAGAGTGGAATTTTATGGCGAATGAAAACAAAAATTCAATTACCTTAAAAAATAAACCAATAAATGATTTAAAAAATATTGCTTTGTCAATGGGGTTAAAGGATGACGAATCTTTTAACCGCACTGACTATTATAATTATATTGTTTACGGAACTAAGCCTAAAATTAAGTCTTATACAAAAAAAGATCTAATAAATCTTAGTATCAAAGATTTGAGAGAAATTGCAAATGAGCTAGATATAGCTTCATCATATAAATATAAAAAAGAACCTTTAATTGAGCTTATTGTTGAAAAATATAAAAATTCAGATCTTGATACTGATTCAGATTTAACTAGCAAAACAACAGTTGAATTAAGAGAGATTGCAAAAGAACTTAACATATCAAAACCATACTTATATAAAAAAGACCAATTAATTAAAGTTATTGAAGAAAAATATGAAGAAAATTTAGAATATAAAGATGATATTTATTCTGAAGACCAAGATGATAAGGATAAAGAACTTTATACTCCAGATGAAAATTTTGAAGAAGATATAGAAGATAATGAACTAGAAGATGAAATAGATAAAATTGAAGAATCTCATGCTAAAAAATTCGGTATTGAATTAGATGAAATCTCTAATAATGCGACTGAGGCTGTTGGCAAGATGGATGACGCTAAGTATGTATGTGGTATTCTAGAACTTCATCAAGATGGATATGGTTTTTTGAGAGTTAGTAACTTTTTACCATCGGAAGGCGATATTTATGTTTCCCCATCTCAAATTAGAAGATTTAGACTTAGAAATGGAGATAAAATTCTTGGTATTGTAAGACCCTCAAAAGATGGAGAATCTTATAATGGTTTAATTTATATCAATGAAGTTAATGACAAAAAACCGAATCTTGCTACAAATAGACCATATTTTGAAAATTTGACACCAATCTATCCAAGAGAAAAAATAAAAATGGAGTTTGATCCTAAAGACATTGCAACAAGAGTTATTGATTTGATTTGCCCAGTAGGTAAAGGGCAGAGAGGTCTTATTGTTTCTCCACCAAAATCAGGTAAAACAACATTATTAAAAAAAATAGCTAAGTCTATAGAAAAAAATTATCCTGAAATAGAATTATTTGTTTTGTTAATAGATGAAAGACCTGAAGAGGTCACAGATATGCAAAGA
Organism: Peptoniphilus sp. oral taxon 836 str. F0141; assembly: GCF_000179335.1. Lineage (NCBI taxonomy): Bacteria > Bacillati > Bacillota > Tissierellia > Tissierellales > Peptoniphilaceae > Peptoniphilus > Peptoniphilus sp. oral taxon 836. Next base: position 11,157 of record NZ_AEAA01000118.1, on the reverse strand, counting down.
TCTGTTAAGGGACAAGTCGTTTATTCGACTTTTGATGAAACTCCTAAAAATCACACAAGAGTTGCGGAAATGGTGCTTGATAGGGCAAAAAGATTAGTTGAACAAGGAAAAGATGTTGTTATACTTTTAGATTCATTAACAAGACTTTCAAGAGCTTATAATTTGATAACTCCATCGTCAGGAAAAACATTATCAGGTGGTCTTGATCCCTTATCTTTACACAAGCCAAAAAGATTTTTTGGAGCCGCTAGAAATATTGAAGAGGGAGGTTCTCTAACCATACTTGCAACAGCTTTAGTTGAAACAGGATCACGCATGGATGATATTATTTTTGAAGAATTTAAAGGAACTGGCAATATGGAACTTCATCTAGATAGAAAATTGTCAGAAAAAAGAATTTTCCCTGCAATAGATATTTACAAGTCTGGAACTAGAAAAGAAGAACTTTTACTAAATCAAGATGAACTTAATTTTGCATTTAATATAAGAAATGCTATGTCCTATAATTCATCAAATGAAGTTACGGAAGTCTTACTTGATGAAATGACAAAAACAATAAATAATAAAACTTTTGTTAGGGATTCAAAAATAATTAAGAATTTATCTTAGACTTGTATTTTTTGTAAAATTATTATATAATACTAAGGTAATTTATTTGAATTTCAAACGTTCATATGATATAATACACAATCGTTAATAGATAGGGGGCTTAGAAATGAAAAAAGAAATTCACCCAGAATACAAAGAAGCAACAGTAACATGTGCTTGTGGTAACACTTTTAAAACTGGTTCTGTAAAAGAAAATCTTAAAGTTGAAGTTTGCTCAGAATGTCATCCATTCTTTACTGGTAAACAAAAATTTACTGATACTGGTGGAAGAATTGAAAAATTCAACAAAAAATATAAGAGGAATAATTAAGAGGTTAGCAGGCGCTAGCCTTTTTTAATACAAATATGAAAATTAAAGAAGCCCTATCTAAAGCCATTGTATATCTTAACGAAAGAAAATTTACAGACCCTCTTTATGAATCACGACTTATTCTTTCACTAATATTAGAAAAAGATATTTCATTTATTTATGCCTATTTAGATTTGGAACTTGACCCTAAAGATGAAGAAAAATTTTTCCGAATCCTAAAAATGCGACAATCTGGACAACCTCTCCAATATATACTTGAAGAAACTTATTTCATGGGTAAGAAATTTAAGATAAATAGAGGAGTTCTTATACCCAGAAAAGAAACAGAAATTTCTGTGGAAGTAATTACAGATATTATTAAAAAAAACAAGTGTAAAAGTTTTTTGGAAATTGGTTGTGGTAGTGGCATAGTTACAATAATGGTAAATTTATTGACTAATATAAATTGTAGCTGTCTTGATATTTCTGACTTAGCTATAGAAAATACTAAAACTAATATTAAAAATTTAGGGGCTAAGGTCCAAGTATTCAAGAGCAATTTATTTGAAAATGTCGAAGGAAAATTTGATATAATATATTCAAATCCACCCTATATAAAAACAGGTGAAATTAAAAATTTACAGGATGAAGTTAAAAATTTTGAACCCATCAGCGCCCTAGATGGTGGAGAGAGTGGACTTGAATTTTACAAAAAAATAATAAAACAATCAACAAATTATTTGAATGATAATGGTTTTCTCATATTTGAAATTGGTTACGACCAAAAAGATTCAATTGAAAATTTAATGAGTAAAGATTTTAATATATATTTTAAAAAAGACCTACAGGGATATTACAGAGTAGCTGTAGGTAAAAGAAGGTGTTAATATGTACGAAAAATTATCTGTATTTGAAGATAGATATAATGAACTTGAAAAAAGTTTGATGGATATAAATGTTATTAATAATTCAAGCTTATATCAAAAGACAGCCATTGAGCATGCAGAACTTCAACCCATAGTAAGTAAATATAGGGAATATAAAAAAACTAAGGAGAATTTAAATGATTCTAAGGCATTGTTAGCAGAAAAATTAGATGATGATATGAAAGATTTAGTTAAAGATGATATTTCTACTAACGAAAAAAACTTAGAAAAAATTGAAGAAGATTTAAAAATATTATTGATTCCAAAAGACCCTAATGACAAGAAAAATGTTATGGTTGAAATTAGAGCTGGAGCTGGTGGGGATGAAGCTGCATTATTTGCTGGTACCTTATTTAGACAATATGTTAGATACGCTGAAAGATGCGGATGGAAAGTAGATATTATATCCACAAATGAAATTGGAATTGGTGGTTACAAAGAAGTTGTATTTATGATAATAGGTAGGGGAGCATACTCTAGATTAAAATATGAATCTGGAGTTCATAGAGTGCAAAGAGTTCCCGAAACTGAAAGTGGTGGAAGAATTCATACTTCAACAGCAACAGTTGCAGTATTGCCTGAAGTTGAAGATGTTGAAGTTGAAATTGACCCAACAGAAATAAAATTTGATGTTTTTAGAGCATCAGGTAATGGGGGTCAATGCGTAAACACTACTGACTCTGCTGTAAGACTTACCCATATTCCTACAGGAATTGTAATATCATGTCAAGATGAAAAGTCACAGTTAATGAATAAAGAAAAAGCCATGAAACTTTTAAGGGCTAAACTTTATGATTTAAAAATTCAAGAACAAAATGAGAAAAATTCCGCTCAAAGACTTTCACAAGTAGGAACAGGAGATAGGTCAGAACGTATAAGAACCTATAATTATCCACAAGGAAGAGTTACAGACCACAGAATAAATTATACTACCCATCAGATTGATTCTATTAATGACGGAGAACTTGATGAATTAATAGATGCATTAACAGCAGCCGACCAAATTAAAAAATTAGAAAATATAGATAAGGGTAAATAATTTATATACCAATCAGGAGGATATTATGAATTATTTTATAAATTTAGATAAGAAAATTTATCTATATATAGAAAAAATATCAGATAATAAAAAGCTTGTGGAAAACTGGTATACAATATGCAGACTTTTACACAATATTTTATATTTGCCTTTTATATTTTTTGCTCCTCAATTTATAGGTCAAATTGTTAAAGGTTTTTTCCATAATAATTTTCCTACAGATCCCTCAATTATGGAATTAATTTATAGCAGAAGTTTTTATATTGATTTTTTAAAAGTCATTTTAACAATACTTCTAATTTTCTTATCTACTTATTTCAGAAAGTTGGCAAATAAACTGGATGAGTATTTAAATGGATATACTTTAAATTATTTTAAAGTAATAACAACAATAATATTTATAGGTGTATTTTTAGGCTTTATTATTTATACAACAAAATAAGCTTATAAAATATTGACTGCAAAATTTGAATTTCATCAATTTTCTTAATTGATATTTATAAATAAATAATGTATAATAACTTCATTGCTATCGTAGCTCAGTAGGTAGAGCACTACATTGGTAATGTAGAGGTCGGGGGTTCAAATCCCCCCGTTAGCTCCATTTTTTATTAATTTTGTCTTAGCTTGATGCTAAGGCTTTTTTGTTAACAAAAAAGATTTTAAAGCCGTTATAATTATATTTATAGGTGGTTAGAAGAAACTTTTAAAATCACTATTATTAATAAATTATTAAAAAGTTTCTTTAATGGGTAGAAGTAACACAACAATTTTATTTTGGAGGCTCTTATGGAAATAAAAGCAATATCCGCATTTTCAGATAATTACATTTGGACTATAATAAAAAATAATAAGCTTATTTTTGTTGATACAGGTCAAGCTCAACCTGTTTTAGATTTTATAAAGGACAAAGAGCCGATTGCTATACTACTAACTCACAAACATGACGATCATGTTGGTGGAGTTATTGAAATAAATAAAAAATATCCTGATATTAAAGTCTATGGTCCCGTTGAAACTCGTGATTTAAACGATATTACATTAAAAGATAATGATAATTTTCAATTAATGGGTGAGAATTTTAAGGTAATAGAAACATCTGGACATACTGATTATCATATTTCTTATCTAATGGGTGATAACTTATTTTGTGGAGATGCACTCTTTTTAGCAGGTTGTGGCAGAGTTTTTACCGGTGATTATAAAAAAAGCTACGAATCTATGAAAAAATTTGCTAACCTTGATGATAATATTAAAGTTTATGCCGGCCATGAGTATGGACTTTCAAACTTAAAATTTGTAAAATCAATTATGAACACTGAGCAAGTAATTAGGTCTTATGAGGAAGTTCTTAAGAAAAATAAAAGAGGTCAAATAACTTTGCCATCTACTATTGGTCAAGAAAAGAAAATTAATCCCTTTATGATGGCAAAAAGTTTAGAAGAATTTATAAAACTAAGAAAGGAAAAAGATAATTTTTAATGGAATTAAATAATAAGATATATTCACCACAAACAGCTAGAGAAAAAACAAACTTTTACATTGTTATGGCTCTTGGGATAAATAACTTATATGAAGCAAATGAGTTAATTGATAGTGGAATTTGTAACTTTGTTGGAATTGGTAAAGCTGACTTAAGAGGGAATTTGTTGTATGACTTTAAAATATAAAATCCAATCACTTTTTAATAAAATGTTTAAAATATCAAAGGTTAGCTTAAGTCTAATAACTATAAATATTATAGTTTTTCTGATAATGACTCTTTGTGGTGGAAGTCAAAATATAGATGTTCTTGTTAAATTTAATGCCATGAATAAAATTTTAGTCTACCAAGGTCAGTGGTGGAGATTAATTTGTCCTATTTTTATTCATATAGGCTTTGCACATCTATTAATGAATATGTATTTTCTCTATATTGTAGGCTCAATTTTTGAAAACCTTTATGGTTCATTAAGATATTTAATTATTTATATTGCCTGTGGATTAATGGGAAATTTTGTTTCTTATGCCTTTAGTAATCCCTACACAATTAGTGCTGGAGCATCAACTTCTTTATATGGTCTTTTTGGTCTTGCAATTGGCTTAATGATTAGATATAAAGATGATAAAGTTTTAAGCTCTTTTGGCAAAAGTTTTTTATTTATAATTGTCGTTAACATTTTTTATTCTTTTCTTAACCCTTCTATTGGGGTATTGGGTCATTTTGGAGGCTTATTAGGTGGGTATCTTTGTTCAGGAATCTTTCCTGTTTTAAATAAAAAAATGCCAAAAAATAAAGTTCTTATTAATATTTGTGCATTTATTATAATATCTATTCTTTGTATTTTGTACGGAAACCTTAGTGTAAGATATGGATTAATGAAATAATTTTAGGAGATTGTTATGTTAAGATATGATATTGACGAAAAATATAAGTGGGATTTAGAAAAAATTTATAAAAATCTCAATGAATTTAAAAAAGATTATGAAGAAATAAAAAAAGGTATTGAAAAGCTTTGTAAATTTAATGGAAAAATCTGTCAATCAGCAAAAAGTCTAGAAGAATTTTTAAAATTAGATGAAAAGGTTGAAAGAAAGTTAGAAAAGCTTTATGTTTATGCTTCTTTAAAATCTGACGAAAATACAAGAGAAACAGCAAATCAAGAATTAAAACAAGAGGCTATGAATTTATATTCTGAATTTATAGGAAAGTTATCTTTTGTAAAGTCGCAGATACTTAAAGAAGATTATAAACTTATTGAAAAATACTTAGAAGAGAAAGAAAATTTAAAAATTTACAAGCATTATTTCAAAGATTTATTCAGAAATAAAAATCATATACTCTCTGATAAGGAAGAAAAAATTATAGCTTCCTATAATAAATTAGGTAAAGTTCCAGAAAATACTTATATGCTTTTTACTAATGCAGACTTGAAGTTTCCATATGTTTTGAAAGGTGATAAGAAAATTGAAATTACAAATGCTAATTTTACGCATTTGCAAGAAGATAAGGATAGAAATTTTAGAAAAGAAGTCTATGAAAAGTTCTATTCCACCTATAAACAATTCCAAGAAACATCTGCTAGATTATTAAATGGAGAGCTTATAAATCACTACACACAAGCAAAACTTAGAAATTTTGAATCAAGTAGGCAAATGGCACTTTTTACTAATAATATTTCAGAAGATGTTTATGATAATCTTATTGATGTAATTAATGACAATTTGGATATAAATAAAGGCTATATTTCTCTTAGAAAAGAAATTTTAAATTTAAATGATTTAGCTTTTTACGATATTTATATGCCATTAGTATCTGATTATAATTTAAAATATTCTTTCGAAGAAGCAAAAGAAATTATTCTTGAAGCATTAAAGCCCCTTGGTAATGATTATGTTAATAATGCAAGGCGTGGTTTCGAGTCAAGATGGTTTGATGTATGCCCAAATGAAGGTAAGAGGTCGGGAGCTTATTCTTCCGGTTCATATGATACTGAGCCTTATATACTTCTAAATTACAACAATACTCTTGATTCCTTATTTACGACAGTCCATGAATTAGGTCATTCAATGCATTCTTATTATACAAATACATCACAACCTTATATTTATAGTTCATATTCAATTTTTCTTGCAGAAATTGCTTCCACCACTAATGAACTTCTTCTTTTAAATTATATGTTGGATAATACTGAAAATAAAAAGGAAAAAGCATATCTTTTAAATCATTATGTTAATTCTTTTAAGTCTACTATTTTTAGGCAAGCAATGTTTGCAGAATTTGAACATAAAGCAAATCTTTTAGTTGGTCAGTCAAAACCTATAAATGGACAAATATTAGATGAAATATATAAAGACTTAAATATTAAATATTATGGAAAAGATATAAAAGTAGATGAGTACATTTCTTGTGAGTGGACAAGAATTCCTCATTTTTATATGTTCTATTATGTATATCAATATGCCACAGGGTTTTCAAGTGCAGTAACTTTATCTAATAATATTCTCCATGGAAGTAAAAAAGATACAATTAATTACCTAGACTTCTTAAAAGCAGGAAACAGTGCTTATCCCCTTGAAATTTTAAAAAGAGCTGGTGTTGATATGACAAAGAAAGACGATTTACAAAAAGCCATGAATATTGCTAGGGAAAAACTTGATGAATTAAATAATATATTAAAATAAAAAACATGCTGATTTCAAAATTACTGAAGTCAGCTTTTTATTATTTTAAGCCAAAATAATGTTCTAATATTTGACAAAAGTGAAAGATAATCATATACTAAAATATTATAAGATAATTATGGAGGGTCTATGATTAGTATCAGAGAAATATTTAAAAATACAGAAAATTATATAGACAAAGAGATTGAAATTTGTGGATGGATTAAAACTAACAGAGGTTCAAAAAATTTTGGTTTTATTGAGCTTACTGATGGCACTAATTTTAATTCATTACAAGTCGTATATGGAAAGGAGCTTGGAAATTTTTCTGAAATTGAAAAATATACATTGAGCTCTTCTCTTATAATTAAAGGAAAATTAGTAGAATCCCCTGGGGCTAATCAGTCATTTGAACTTCAGGCTAAGGAAATTAAACTTATAGGCGCTGCAGATAATACTTATCCTCTACAAAAGAAAAGACACACAATGGAATATCTTAGAACAGTAAGTCATCTTCGCCCACGTACAAATACTTTTAATGCAGTATTTAGGGTCAGATCATTAATTGCTTATGCAATTCATAAGTTTTTCCAAGAAAGAGGTTTCGTTTATTTTCATGCACCAATTATAACTGCTTCTGATGCAGAAGGTGCTGGAGAAATGTTTCAAGTAACAACATTACCTTTAGAAGATATACCTAAAAATGATGAAGGAAAAGTAGATTACAAAAAAGACTTTTTTGGTAAAGAAACTAACTTAACTGTTTCAGGTCAATTAGAAGATGAAGCTTTTGCTCTTGCTTTTGGCAATGTTTATACTTTTGGACCAACATTTAGAGCAGAAAATTCTAATACACCAAGGCATGCAGCAGAATTTTGGATGATAGAGCCTGAAATGGCATTTGCAGACTTAAATGTTAACATGGATGTGGCAGAAGCTATGCTAAAATATATCATCAGATATGTGCTTGAAAATGCCAAAGAGGAAATGAAATTCTTTAATAAGTTTATTGATAAAGACCTTTTAGCACGACTTGACAATGTGGTTTCAAATGAATTTGAAAGAATTACTTATACTCAAGCCATTGAAATATTAGAAAAGGCAAATAAAGAATTTAAATTCCCAGTTAAATGGGGAATAGACTTACAAACTGAACACGAAAGATATATCACAGAAGAAGTTTTCAAAAAACCAGTTTTTGTAACAAATTACCCAAAGGAAATAAAAGCTTTTTATATGACAGAAAACGATGATAAGAAGACAGTAGCAGCTATGGATTTACTTGTTCCTGGGGTTGGAGAAATAATAGGTGGTTCTCAAAGAGAACATAGAATTGAAATCTTAGAAAAGAAAATGAAAGATTTAAATATGAATATGGATGAATATGATTGGTATCTTGATTTGAGAAGATTTGGTACATGTATTCACTCAGGATATGGACTTGGATTTGAAAGAGCCGTTATGTATATTACAGGAATGAAAAATATTAGAGATGTTATACCATTTCCAAGAACAGTAGGGAATGCTAATTATTAAGGAGAATAGATGAAAGATTATAAACCAGAAGTTATTGAAAAAAAATGGCAAGATTATTGGGATGAACACCAAACATATAAGGCTTTAAATGATGATGATAGGGAAAAAATATATCTTTTAGTTGAATTTCCTTATCCTTCAGGTCAAGGACTTCATGTTGGTCATCCTCGCCCTTACACAGCACTTGATATAGTTGCGAGAAAAAGACGTTATCAAGGATATAATGTTTTATTTCCTATGGGATGGGATGCTTTTGGACTACCAACGGAAAATTATGCTATAAAAAATAAAATTCATCCAGCAATTGTAACAAAACAAAACATTAAACATTTTAAAGAACAGCTTAAATCAATAGGCTTTTCCTTTGATTGGTCAAGAGAAATTAATACAACTGATCCTGAATATTATAAATGGACCCAATGGATATTTTTACAATTATATAAACATGGCTTAGCATACAAAAAGGAAAGTCCAATAAACTGGTGTCCATCATGTAAAACTGGCTTAGCAAATGAAGAAGTTATTGGCGGTAAATGTGAAAGATGTAACACAGAAGTGGTAAGACGTGTAAAAAGTCAATGGATGCTTAAAATTACTGCCTATGCAGATAGACTTATTGATGATCTTGACGATGTGGATTACATTGAAAGGGTAAAGACTCAACAAAAAAATTGGATTGGAAGAAGTGAAGGGGCAAGTATACTTTTCCCCATCAAAGATTCTGATGAAAAACTTGAAGTTTTTACTACTAGACCAGATACAATATTTGGTGCAACTTACATGGTAATTGCACCTGAACATCCTTTACTTGAAAAATATAAGGATTGTATTATAAACCTTGATGAAATTAATGCCTATAAAGAAGAAGTTGCAAAAAAATCTGATTTTGAAAGAACAGAACTTGCTAAGGATAAAACTGGTGTTGAAATTAAGGGATTAAAAGCAATAAATCCAATAAGTAAAAAAGAAATTCCTGTTTGGATTTCAGATTATGTTTTAATGTCTTACGGTACTGGAGCAATTATGGCTGTTCCTGCTCATGATACAAGAGATTATGATTTTGCTAAGAAATTTGGATTAGATATTGTAGAAGTTATTAAAGGCGGAGATATATCAAAAGAAGCCTACACAGATACAAATAATGGTAAATTAGTAAACTCAGAATTTTTAAATGGTCTTGAAGTAAAAGATGCCAAGGAAAAAATGATTAAATATTTGCTAGAAAAGAATTTAGGAAATAAAAAAATTAATTTTAAATTAAGGGATTGGGTTTTTTCTAGACAAAGATATTGGGGAGAACCAATACCTATAGTACATTGTCCAAAATGTGGTTTTGTACCTGTACCTGAAGACCAACTTCCATTGCTTTTACCAGAAGTTGAAAATTATGAGCCAACAGACGATGGAGAATCACCTTTAGCAAATATTAAAGAATTTGTAGAAACTACTTGTCCTAAATGTGGTTGCCACGCACATAGAGAAACAGATACAATGCCTCAATGGGCAGGTTCATCTTGGTATTTCTTAAGATATGCAGATCCTCACAATAAAGATGCTTTGGCTTCAAAAGATGCTCTAAATTATTGGACCCCTGTAGATTGGTATAATGGTGGTATGGAACATACAACACTTCATTTACTATACTCTAGATTTTGGCATAAATTTTTATATGACATTGGCGTTGTTCCAACAAAAGAACCTTATGTAAAAAGAACATCTCATGGTATGATTTTAGGAGAAAATAACGAAAAAATGAGCAAATCTCGTGGTAATGTTGTTAATCCTGATGATATTGTTCATGATTATGGTGCAGATACCCTGAGAACTTATGAAATGTTTATTGGAGATTTCGAAAAACCTGTACCTTGGATGGAAACAGGTGTGCGTGGTTGCAGAAGGTTTTTGGATAGAGTTTGGAACTTATCAGATATTTTAGTTGATGGAGATAAATATTCTGAAAGTTTAGAAAAATTAATTCATAAGACAATCAAAAAAGTATCCTATGATTATGAAAATTTAAAGGCTAATACTGCTATTGCAGCTCTTATGAGTTTATTGAATGAATTTGTAGCTAATAAAAATATAACTAAAGCTGATTTTAGGACATTTCTTATGCTATTAAACCCAGTTGCTCCACATATTACTGAAGAATTGTGGGAACAAAATAATTTAGGCGGATATTTAAACGAATCTTCATGGCCAGTTTATGATGAAGAAAAAACTATTGATAATATAGTTGAGATGCCCGTACAATTTAACGGAAAGCTAAGATTCACAATCGAAGTTTCTAAAGATGCTAATGTGGACCAAGCTCGTGAAATTGCAATGAAAAATGAAGCTTATGCTAAAAATATAAAAGATAAGAAAGTTATTAAAGAAATTTTTGTACCTGGAAAAATTTATAATATAGTTGTTAAGTAGTAGGTGATTTTATGAAAAGTATGACAGGTTATGGTTCCTATGAATCTCAAAGCGATAATTATCATTTAAAAATTGATATGAAATCTGTAAACAACAGGTATTGTGATATATTTATTAAATTGCCTGCCTTACTTTTTTCCTATGAAGACAAAATAAAAAGATTCATTAAGAAAGATGTTAAAAGGGGTAAAGTT
>NZ_AEAA01000119.1:0-944 GCF_000179335.1 Peptoniphilus sp. oral taxon 836 str. F0141 | reverse complement strand
TTTACCTTGAATATTACCTGCCTTAAAAGTTATAATGTAAATAGTAAATATCAAGAGGTGGAATATGGAAGTTTCTATTATTCTGGCAGCTGGGCAGGGCAAGAGAATGAAATCTGAAAAAGCTAAGGTTTTACATGAAGTTCTTGGAAGACCTATGCTTTTTTATGTCTTAAATGCTTGCCAAGAATCAAATATTGAAAAAAATTTAGTTGTTATTGGTAACAAGAAAGAACAGATTAAAGAAGCCTTTGAAGAAAGCGAGTTTTTAAAGTTTATTTCTCAGCCCATAGGTGAAGATGCACCTTATGGTACAGGTTTCGCTGTGTCATGCTGCTTAGGAGAAATTGGAGATGAGGACAATATAATTATTTTAAATGGTGACACTCCTTTAATAAGCAGTAAAACCATTGACAAATTTTTAAATTATCATAAGTCTAAAAATAATGATTTGACTGTGCTTACGGCAGATTTTTGTGACCCAACAAATTATGGAAGAATAATAAGAGATGGCAATGCTAATGTTATTAAAATTGTTGAAGAAAAAGATGCCAGTGAAAAAGAAAAATTAGTAAGAGAAATTAATTCTGGTATTTTTGCCTTTAAGGGCAAATCTTTAAAATATGCTATTTCTAAAATTAATTCTGATAATGCACAAAATGAACTTTATCTTACAGACACTTTAAATATTTTAGTAGGAGAAAACAAAAAAGTTGGTTCCTATAAGCTAAAGGATAAGAGAGAAATCTTAGGGGTAAATTCAAAAGCTGAACTTGCTCATGTTTCTAGTATTTTAAGAGAAATTGTTAATAATGAATATATGCTTAAGGGTGTAACTTTGATTGACCCTGAGAGAACATATATTGAATATGGTGCAAAAATCGAAGAGGATGTTTGCATTTATCCTGGATCATATATAGATAAAAATTCACATATTAAAAAGGGAG
>NZ_AEAA01000120.1:0-1139 GCF_000179335.1 Peptoniphilus sp. oral taxon 836 str. F0141 | reverse complement strand
TTTGTCATAGGCTATTATCAACTATATCTTTTAAAATTCTGAAATTATCTTCTAACATTTCATATTCATTTATAAATGATAAAGCCATAATTTCATCAGCTTTGTATTTTTCATTTATTTTAAAAAGTTCTTTTCTTGCATATTCTACATCACCATTGATGGAAAGTCCCCTATTAGTTTTTATTAGAAATCTTTCAATGCTTGTGAGTTCTGGTGCATTTTCAGGGTCTAAATTATAAAATTCACTTTTTTCTTTTACATTCATTAGCTGTAAAGAAATTTGTTCAGCTTTAATACTTAAATCTTTGGCATCTTCTTTTGTTCTTGCTATATTTGTAATTAGACTTAATATAGTGTATGGTTTTTCCAGTTGCCTTGAAGGAATAAATTCTGTTCTATAAATATCAAAGGCTTTTCCAATTAGATCTGGGGAAATTTGTCCAGCAAAGGCATAAGGAAGTCCAAGTTTACCAGCAATATGTGCAGAAACTGTAGATGTTCCCAAAATATATAAGGGAATTTCTCTAGTTTGAGGGTAGGGTTTAACATCTAATTTTTCTACATCTTCTGAAAAATATAATTTCAACATTTTTGCAGCATTAATAAATTCTCTTGGAGAGAAATTCTTTTTATAAAGAAGTCTTGCGGTATCTTTATCAGTTCCTGGAGCTCTACCCAAGCCTAAATCAATCCTATCTTTGTAAAGATTATTAAGACAGGCATATCTTTCTGCCACTTGGAATAGGCTGTGGTTGGGAAGCATTACACCTCCTGCACCAATTCTTATATTTTTTGTATGTGCCAAAATATATGAAATAACAACTTCTGTTGCTGAAGAAATTACTGCGGGAGAATTGTGATGCTCTGTTAGCCAATATCTTTGAAAATTATTTTTATCTGCAAATTGAGCTAATTTTAAGGCTCTGTCATAGGCATCTTTGTAACTTTCACCTAAATATTTAGGAACTAAGTTTAAAATTGAAAGTTTAGTCATAAATCCTCCTTAAATAAGTATAGTTAGCCGGAATAATCCGGCTATTAATAAAATTATGAAAATTTTGCAAGTGAGCCCATTGGGTCCCATGGTTCCAGTTCAATAGGTTTTTCATCAAGTGCTTTTAAAATATCTTTTGATAGAT
>NZ_AEAA01000121.1:0-94751 GCF_000179335.1 Peptoniphilus sp. oral taxon 836 str. F0141 | reverse complement strand
CTGAAGATTTCAAGGGTGATGTTTATAGAATAACTTATGCAAACAATAATTATGACAAACCCATACTTTCAATTTGTATGAAGAAGTTTGATGTTTTTATAAATATTCTTTCAGGAAATATTAACAAATTGAATGTAGATAGCGTAGGATATTTGACAGTTGAGATTCAAGGCTCAAAAGAAGAAAGAAAAAAAGCTCTTGATTTTCTCGTTGAAAACCAAGTCAATGTGGAGGTGCTATAGATGGATAGATTAATTTCAATAATTGGCCCAGCAATTCCTCAAACTTTAATAATGGTTTTTGCTTCAACTTTTATAGCTATAGTTTTGGGTTTACCTCTTGGAGTTATATTAACAATTACGAGAAAAGATGGGCTTTGCCAAAATTTAAAGATTTATTCTGTACTAGATAAAATAATAAATATATTGAGGTCATTTCCTTTTATTATCCTTGTTATTGTGGTATTTCCACTATCTAGGATTTTAGTTGGAAAAGCTTATGGTACAGCAGCAATGATTATACCTCTTTCAATCTCAGCAGCACCTTTTGTTGCAAGACTTATGGAAGGATATTTCAATCAAATTGATAAAGGGATAATTGAAGCGGCAAAATCTGTTGGCTCAACAAATATGCAAATAATAACAAGGGTTTTAATTCCTGAAGCAATGCCAATGATTGTAAATGGAATAACAATGACATTAATTAATGTTGTTGGTTATTCTGCAATGGCTGGAGCAATTGGAGGCGGAGGCCTTGGAGATATAGCTATTAGATATGGCTATCAAATGAGAGATGAAGTAATTTTATGGTCAACAGTAGTTTTAATAATTTTAATTGTACAAATTGTGCAAGTAATAGGTAATAGAATAGAAAAGAAAATTGATAGAAGATTTTAATTTAAAATTAAAATAAATAAAAAATTTTAGGAGGAAAGAAAATGAAGAATTTAAAAATTTTAGGAGTAGCAGTATTGTCACTAACACTTTTATTATCAGCTTGTGGCAAAAATGATGCAAAAACAGAAGAAAAAGCAAATGGGGCAAATGCAACAAACCAAGCTGAACAAACAGCTGATGGTCAAAAGAAAGATTTAGTGCCAATTTCTGAAGACAACAAGATTGTTATTGGAGTTTCAGCAACACCACATGGAGAAATAGTTGATGCTTTACAAGATAAGTTCAAAGAAGCTGGACTAGATGTAAAAACTGTAGTATTTGATGATTATATTCAACCAAACTTACAATTATCATCAGGTGATATTAACGCAAATTATTTCCAACACGAACCTTATTTAGATGAATTTGTAAAGGATAGAAAAATTGATAATATAACAACATTAGGATTTGTTCACTTAGAACCAATGGCTTTATATTCAGCAAAATATAAGTCAATAAGTGAAATACCAGATGGTTCTGATATAATACTTCCTAACGACCCAACAAATGGAGCAAGAGCATTAATATTACTTGAAGATGCAGGACTAATTAAAATTAAAGACAGGACAAATTTAAACACAACTGAAAAAGATATTACAGAAAATCCACATAATTTTAAGTTTACAGCCGTTGAAGCTCCAAGTGTTGCTCAAGTTTATAACGATGCAGGAGCAGGGGTTATTAATTCTAATTTTGCCCTAACAGCAGGATTAAAACCAACAAGTGATTCACTTTTCCTTGAATCAAAAGATTCACCCTATGCTAACTTAGTAGCTATCAGAAAAGAAGATACAAATAAAGAAAAATTCAAAAAATTTATAGAAATCTTACAATCAGAAGATGCTAAGAAATTTATTGATGAAAAGTATCAAGGTGCTATTATCCAAGTTAAAAACAAGTAAAATAATTTTTGCTAATCAGAAAATACTAAAATATTATGGGACAGTCCTTAAGGACTGTCCCAATTTTTTTTTATAAAAAATTTAAAAAAAATTATTGACAAAGTTAATTTATTTTAGTACTATCTAATAAATCAAATTTAACTTTTATGATAAAAATTAAGAAAAAAAGAGTAGTTTTATGAAAGATTTTAGAGAGTAGGCGTTTGGTGAAAGCCTATATCGGAAGTAAGATGAAAATCATTTTTCTATATTGCAAGTCTGAAATTATAGTAAGATTTGTCGCTTTGGTAGGCGTTACAAAAACCCGGCATTGATAGATGCTTGAGAGCTTATTTTTATATAAGAATAAAAGGTGGTAACGCGGAATTTTCGTCCTTTGTCTAATTAAAGACAAAGGACTTTTTTTATTTTGGAAAAGTAGTTTCCTAAAATCCACTTGAATCAAGCTAAGTGATAGGGTGGGTTCATATTTATCAAAATTAAATTTGAAAAATAAAAAAAGAGGAGATAATTTCATTATGAAAAAATTAACAAGAAGTCAATTTGTACAAGTAAGTATAATGTTATTTGGACTATTTTTTGGGGCTGGAAACTTAATATTTCCGCCACTTTTGGGAAATCAGGCAGGTAGTGCTACTTTTCTTGCACTTTTATCTTTTTCAATAACGGCAGTAGTATTTCCTGTTATAGGAGCAATAGTTGTTGGTAAGACTGATGGTCTTTCTAATTTAGCACAAAGAGTTGGTCCAAAATTTTCTTTAGTTTTTACAACTGCAATATATCTTTCAATAGGACCTGGACTTGGAATACCAAGAGCAGGAAGTGTACCTTTTGAAATGGCAATAGCTCCTTTATTGCCACAAAGTTTTAATATGAATTTAGCAAGATTAGTATATACTTTTGTTTTCTTTGCTGTAGCTTTATGGGTATGCTTAAAACCCAATAAACTTGTAAAAAGAGTTGGAAAATATTTAACTCCAGCATTACTTTTAATGATACTTTTTATGTTTGTCAGATTAATGTTTTTAGATAAAAATGTTGCAGCTCCAGTTGGAGATTATGGGAAATCACCTGTTCTTAAAGGATTTTTATCAGGTTATGACACAATGGATGCCGTTGCTGCACTAAATTTTGGTTTTGTTATAGCTTTAGCAATAAGAAGATTTGGTGTTACTGATAAAAAAGAAGTTACAAAATATACAATAAAAGCAGGAGTTTTTGCAGGTTTGGTATTATTTGCAGTTTACGCAATGCTTTCATCCATAGGAATGAATTCATCAGTATTATTAGCAGGTGCAGAAAATGGTGCTGAAATCTTAACGAAAACTTGCCAATATGCCTTTGGTAATTTTGGATTTTTCCTTCTTGCAGCAATATTTACCCTAGCTTGTTTAACAACTTGTGTTGGCTTAATATCAAGTGGTGGAGAATATTTTGCTACATTATTTAAAGAAAAATTATCATACAGGACTTGGGTCTATATATGGACTTTCTTTTCTTTCGTGGTAGCAAACTTTGGTTTAAATAATCTTCTAGCTTTTTCTGTACCAGTTTTAACTTTGATATATCCAGTAGCTTTAGTATTAATAGTTATGGGAGCTAGTCATGATTTTGTAAGATATGGAAAATTCTCCTATCTAACTGCTGCATTCTTTTCAGTAGGCCTACCTT
The DNA here is from genome assembly GCF_000179335.1 of Peptoniphilus sp. oral taxon 836 str. F0141. Taxonomy (NCBI): domain Bacteria; kingdom Bacillati; phylum Bacillota; class Tissierellia; order Tissierellales; family Peptoniphilaceae; genus Peptoniphilus; species Peptoniphilus sp. oral taxon 836. The sequence goes on along the minus strand of NZ_AEAA01000121.1, from coordinate 91,243 downwards.
TTGTACAAATGTTGAGAACGACTTTTTCAGTTTCTCTACCAGTCTTAACTGAATTAGAAAATAATCTACCCTTTGCAGAATCAGGGCTTTCTTGGTTAGTGCCAACTTTTGTAGGAGTATTGGTAGTATCATTATTAGAAAAAGTTTTTCTTGCTAATAAAACATACGGACAAGTTAAAGAAAGAGCATAAAATATTATGGTGGTATTTAGAATTTGTTCTCAGATACCACTTTTTTATATTTTATTTTTATTATTAATTCAATCAATCATTCTTATAATGCTATATGAAATTTTTTATTAACATATTGGTTTTAAAACTTGAGTGTGATATAATTATTGTAAATTTAGGAGGTTACATAAAATGTATAAGAAATCCTTAGTTTCTATTTTTATTATATTCTTATTAGTAGCAGGTTTTTATTTTAATAATTATCATGATAAGAAAGTTACAAAAACCCAATATGAAAAGATTACAGGTCAAGATATTACAAAAGATGGTCAAGTTGAGATCATTGGTGGAGCCGATGGACCTACGAGTATATATGTTAAAAATTCTAAATAATAGATATAAAAAAATAATTAATGCTGGTATTTTACTGGCATTTTTTAGTTTGATAGAATATTGAAAAATAAAACTTTTTATAAAAAATAAACAAGAAGGGTGGACACCATTGTAAACTTTAATTTAGCAAATTAAAAGTTTGTCATTTATATTTTAAGTAACAGGAGGTAATAAAATGTTAAAAGCAAAAAGAATATTATTAATAATTTTTATAATTTTTTTAGCTATATTAACATCAAATTATTTTTCTAGAAGAGAAAAAGATGATAACAATTTTTATAGACAATTGGAAAACGATGCTAATTTTCTACATTCTGAGATTATAAAAATTGATGAAGGTTTATATTTTATAGTAGATAACCGTCAAATCACCAATGGAAGAGTAAGAAAAGAAATGGGTCTTTCTAACGAAACAAATATCATTCCTAAGTCAAATGGAAAAATTGTTTATGGTTACTTATATTGTGATAAGCCAGTACAAACTCCTACAGATTTTTCATGTACTGTGAGAGGTAGGGCATATGTTAAGGCTATTTTCGAATATGGAACTTTTAGATTTTTGGATTGCACTGAAGTTTCATGGTCTGCACTGGGTTCAAATGTATTTAATGTAGACAATGGTGAAGGAGCTTTTCATATTGATAATTACGGAAAATACTTAGTGATTGAAGGGGCATTTAATGTGTCAACAGATGTTCCTAAAGAAATTGGGACTGGAGGAGATTTAGCTGGTTGGGAAATTGATTTTTCAACAGGAAAAACTATTCATTTAAGAAAATGGGTAAGAGTTAGACATGAATTTAATGGAGATAATATAGGTCGTTTATATTTTGTAAAATAAAATATATATTATAAGCTGTTGATTTAATATCGGCAGCATTTTTTAATTATTTAAAACTTTAAAAATTTTTATATATGAATTACAATATTACTGGTGATAATTTGATTATATTGAGAAATATCAAGCTTCCTTTTGATGCTTCAAAAGAAGATTTGTTTAAGAAAGTAAAAAATTTAATAAAAAAAGATGATTTTTCTTATTCTATCTATAAGAGGTCTTTGGATGCAAGAGATGGAATTTTTTATGTTTATCAAGTTCTTGTGGATACAGATGTGAGTCCGCAAATTTTTAATAAACTTAAAAATAATATTAGCTATTATAATGAAGAAAAATTAATTTTAAATAATAAAAATAAGGTCAAGTCTGCTCTTGTTGTGGGGGCTGGTCCTGCAGGTTTATTTTGCGCCTATACTCTTTTAAAGGCGGGTGTAGGGGTAAAAATTATTGAGCGTGGGGATGATATTGATACAAGAATGGAAAAAATAAAAAATTTAATGGAAAACTCTATTCTTGATGAAAATTCCAATATTTCTTTTGGAGAGGGTGGAGCTGGAACTTATTCTGATGGAAAGTTGACTTCTCGTTCTAAGGATAAGAGGTCAAGAAAAATATTTGAAATTTTAGTTGACCATGGTGCTCCATCAGATATTTTATATGATGCTATGCCCCATATTGGTACTGATGTTTTAAGAAATGTCATAAAAAATATTAGAAAATCTATACTTAAAATGGGTGGAGAATTTTATTTCAGAACTAAATTTATTGACTTGAAATTTGAGGATGGAAAAGTTAAGTCTTTAATTACAGATAAGGGAGAATTTGAAGCTTGCCAATATATTTTAGCCTTGGGGAATTCTTCTCGTGATACTTTTAGTTTTTTAAATAAGTATATATCTCTTGAAGCTAAGCCTTTTGCCCTTGGTTTTAGGATAGAGCATTTGCAAAGTGATATTAATTTTTCCCAATATAAAATTAAAAATGAAAGTTTACCTCAAGCCTCTTACGCTTTAACTTATTCAAAAAAAGAAAATCCGCACAGTGCCTACACTTTTTGTATGTGCCCTGGTGGTTATGTTGTGCCATCGGCATCAGAAAAAAATAGGCTCTGTGTTAATGGAATGAGTGAGCACAAAAGAAATGGTATAAATGCAAATTCTGCCCTAGTTTGCACTGTGTCGCCTGATTTTTATGGCAATTCACCTCTTGGGGGCATTGATTTTCAAAGAAAGATTGAAGAAAGGGCTTTTATTTTAGGTGGAGGCAAATATTTTGCACCAGTTCAAAAAGTTTGTGATTTTTTAGCCGACAAAGAAAGCACAAGTCTAGGTAAAATTATACCTACCTATAAACCTGGATATAAATTAACAAGTTTAAATGATATTTATTCGCCTTCTATTAATAAGGTTCTAAAAGAAGCGATTTTATCTATGGATAAAAAATTACATGGTTTTGCAAATAATGATGCAATTTTAACAGGTGTTGAAACGAGAACCTCATCACCTGTAAGGATTTTAAGAAAAGATTACCACACATTAGAATATAATAATTTAAGACCTATTGGTGAAGGTGCAGGCTTTGCTGGTGGCATAGTTTCATCTGCTCTTGATGGTCTTAAATGTGCAATAGAAATTTTGGAGGGTTAATATGTTAAATATCTGTTTTTATGAACCGGAAATTCCTTTTAATACAGGAGCAATAGCAAGAACTTGTGGATTAACAAACACAAGGCTTCATCTGATAAAGCCGCTTGGTTTTGAAATTGATGATAAGCATGTAAAAAGAGCAGGGCTTGATTATTGGCATCTAGTTGATATTAGTATTTATGATTCCTATGATGATTTATTGAAAAGATTTCCTAATTCAAGATTTTACCTTGCCACTACAAAAGCTAGTAAGCTTTATACTGATGTTAAATATAATGATGAAGATGTCATTGTTTTCGGACCGGAAACTAGGGGCTTGCCTGAAGATTTAATTTTTTCTAATTACGATGATGCTATTAAGATTCCTATGTTGAAAAATTATGGTAGGAGTTTAAATCTTTCAAATTCTGCTAACATAATTTTATTTGAAGCTTTAAGGCAAAATAATTTTTTTGATTTAATTTAATCAGATTTTTATGAAAGAACTTAGAATTTCTGTCAGAAATTTAATTGAGTTTGTCAAAAGGTCTGGGGATATTGATAGGGGATTTTATTCAAACTCTAGAGCAATGGCAGGTATCTATGCTCATCAAAAACTACAAGCATTATATTCTTCTTCATACAAAAAAGAAGTTTTTCTTTCTACAAGCATTAGTATTTCTGATTTTAATTTGACTGTGGAAGGAAGGGCTGATGGAATTGGTTATGATGAGAAAACTTGCCTATATGTAATTGATGAAATAAAATCTACGAGTCGTGATTTAGATGAGCTTGACTATGATTCTAATATTTTGCATTGGGCACAGGCAAAAACTTATGCCTATATATATGCTAAAAATAAGAATTTAGATAGGATAAATGTAAGGTTGAGCTATTTTCATCTTCCAACTTCTCAAATAAAAAAAATTGACCATGAATTTTCTTTTGAAGAATTATCAGATTTTTTTAATGAGCTTATAGTTAGCTACTTAGAATTTTCAAAAAGACTGACAGAATGGAAAGAAATAAGAAATGAATCTATAAAAACTTGCAGATTTCCATTTAAAAATTATAGGGCAGGTCAAAGAGAGATGGCTGTAGCTGTTTATAATACTATAAGTAAAACAAATAAACTATTTGTTCAAGCACCTACTGGTATTGGCAAATCTATGTCAGTTATTTTTCCATCAATCAAGGCAATAGGAGAGGATAAGTTAGATAAAATTTTTTATCTTGTTTCACGTTCTACAGGAAAGATTACTGCTCAAGATTCTTTGTTCAAATTGATGGATAGGGGTTTAAGAATAAAATATCTAACATTAACTGCCAAAGAAAAAATTTGCATTAATGATGAAGTCAAGTGCAATCCAAAAGACTGCCCCTTTGCTAAGGGACATTTTGACAGGGTTAATGATGCCATTATAGATATTTTTGATTCTGTAGATGAATTTAAAAGGTCTAATATAGAAAAATATTCAAGACTACATCTTGTTTGTCCCTTTGAATTTCAACTTGATTTAGCTAATTTTTCCGATTTTATTATTGGTGATTACAATTATGCCTTTGATCCAATAGTTTATTTGAAAAGATTTTTTGAAGGTTCCTTGGAGTCATATGTATTTTTAGTTGATGAGGCTCATAACCTTGTTGATAGGGCTAGAGAAATGTATTCGGCTGAATTTAATTTAAATGATTTAATGCTTTTAGATGAATATTTGCCAAAGTCTTTAAAGATTAATAGGGCTAATAATTTGAAGGCGATAAGTGAATTTAATCTTTTAGCAAAGACTAGATTTTTTTCTTATAAAGCCTTTGCAAATTTAAATGAAGCCTTGGAAAAACTTATGTATTCCTTAAATGATTACCTTATAAAATATAAGGAAGATGAGCATTATGATGAAATTTTAAATATTTATTTTAATCTTTTCTCTTATAATAAAATTTATCAGTATTATAACAAAGACTTTGTTTCACTTAAGGAAGAAAACACAATAAAAATTTTGTGCCTTGACAGCGGAGATATTTTTAAAGATATTTTAAAAAATGCAAGGGCGAGTGTATTTTTTTCTGCAACATTGGAGCCTTTAAAATATTATGGAAATCTTTTAGGTGCAGATGAAAACACCTATTATTATAAAATTAAATCACCCTTCGATACCAATAAACTTTTGGTTTTAAGAGATAAAAAAATTTTAACCACATATAAGTATAGAAAAAATTTTGTTGCTGATATAGTGAGGCTATTAAAATTATTCACAGAAAAAAAGGGAAATTACATTTTCTTCTTCCCATCTTATGCCTATATGAAGATGGTTTATGAAGAGTATAAAAAAATTGACGAGAAAGTAATAATTCAAAGTAGACAAATGACCGAAACAGATAGGTCAGAATTTCTTTTAAAATTTAAATTTCAAGAGGATTTGCGAGCTTTTGCAGTAATGGGAGGAGCCTTTAGTGAGGGCATAGATTTACTTGGTAAAAGACTTATAGGAGTTGCCATTATTAGTGTAGGCATACCTCAAATATCTTTTGAAAGAAATATATTAAAAAATCATTTCCAAAAAAAGCTGAAAAAGGGTTACGATTATGCCTATATCTATCCCGGTATGGTAAAGGTGAATCAGTCGGGTGGAAGAGTTATAAGAAGTGAAGATGATAAGGGAGTAGTTCTACTGATAGATAAGAGATTTTCCATAGAGCCATACTCAAAATTGCTTCCCAGCCATTGGATAGTTGAAGATTTTTATAGTGATAAAGATATTAAAAAAAGATTAGGTGAATTTTGGGAAGAATAATACATCAAATTCATTCGTTTTAAATTTTCTATATAATTTTTACCAGTAATATTTAATATAGTTCATTATTAAATTATATATAAGGGATATAAAAACATTCTTATTATACAGAAATAAGATAAAAAAGGATAAGTTAAGCTTTTTATCTTATTTCTGTAATTTATTAAAAAATTTGCCTGCAAAAATAGTATAATAAATTTGGAGGCAATATGTTTTTCTTTACTTATAAAAATGAAATCTTAAAGGCAAGCTCTATTATAGAAATAAAACCTCTAGAGTTTTTACTTTATGTTGATGATAAAAATTTAATATTAAATTCAAACCAATTATCAATTGCTGACTACAAAAGTCTGCTAAGTTTTTGTAGTGATTTTGATGAAGATCAAATCACTATGGAAGACTACTCTTATTTAGATTTTTGTAATTGTAAAATTGATAAATTAAGTTTTATGGAACTTTTAAATATTTATAGGGCAATTTATAAAAATTCTTCCACAAAAGCTGAAAGTTTTAGACAAAAGTTGGTGGAATCTCTTAAAAATCTAGTTTATAATTACACAAATAAGGGCTTAAAAACTGATTTAAAAAGCTTTAAAGAAATAGTAAGAAGAGCTTTAGAAACGGATATTTTATGTGAGGATTATGGTATTGAACCCATACTTAAGGAATATATACTATTTTTAAAAATAAAAGCCTATGAGTCAATGAATCTTTATGAACTTTTATCTGAAAGAGATAGATTTTATGATGTAATGTTTGGCAAGACTGATATTAAAGATTTGGGATTTCCTGAAGTTGATTACGATACTTTAATTGACAGAGTCATGCCAGCTTTAAAAATTTTGATCCATTTAAAAGAAGATATTTATTTATTGGAACTTTTTAATATTTATAGAGATTATGAATTACAAAATCCTTTCATAATAAATAAAGAACAGTACAACAAAAGAAGAAGGGGAGATTTTAGCTTTTCAGAAAACGCATTGTTATTTTTTAATTATGAATATTTTGAAAATTTAGGCATAAGTACAAATTTTTTTGTTGATGATATTAATGAGCTTTATCCATGGCAATTTTCATATATAAGTGACTACTTGTATTCTTTGGTTGAAAAGGTGATAAATAAAGTCAAGGAAGAAGATGCTTTTACCTATAAATTAAAGACAGTAGAAAGAAATCATGGCAATTCTCCTTTTATTAAATTTTTTCTTGATTATGTGAAAGGGATTATAAAAATTTAAAAAAATCTTTACAAATAGCCGATTTTATGGTAGATTATATTAGTAAAAATTTAAGGAGCCTGAAGGCGGCTCTTTTTTTTGACATCAGGAGGTGTTTTAATGGCCGATAGAGTAGTTCTTGAATGTCCAGATTGTAAAAATAGAAATTATGTGACATACAAAAACAAAAAAAATACTACACAAAGATTGGAATTGAAAAAATATTGCAAGTTTTGTAAGAAGCATACTCTTCACAAGGAAACTAAGTAAGGAGGATTTATGGCAACTAATAAAGTAGCAAAGACTGACGAAAAAAAAGGTGGTCTTGGTAAATATTTTAGAGGTGTGAAATCTGAATTCAAAAAAGTTGTATGGCCTTCCAAGAAACAAATAGTACAATATTCTTTAATAGTTATAGGAGTTTCAATCGCATGTGCACTTTTACTTTCACTATATGACAGGTTTATAGTATTTTTACTAAAACCAATATATTGATAGAGGGTAATACAGTGGATGAAAAAGATATAACAAAGGACGCAGCTAAGTGGTATGTAATCCATACTTATTCAGGTTATGAAAATAAAGTGAAGGATACTATGGAAGCCATGGTTGCTAATAGGAAAATGGAAGATTTAATTCTTGATATTAGAGTTCCTATGGAAAACTACGTTGAAACAAAAGACGGACTTTCTAAGGCTAAAGAGAGAAAAATGTTTCCTTCCTATGTACTGGTTAAGATGATAATGAATGATGAAACTTGGTATCTCGTTAGAAATACAAGGGGAGTTACTGGATTTGTAGGTCCGGCATCTAAACCTGTTCCTTTATCTGAAGAAGAAGTATTATTACTTGGTGTTACTGATAACAAAGAATTGTTTGGTAACTATGAAATAGGTGAAACTGTAAGAGTAATCAGTGGTCCTTTCAATGAACTTGTAGGAATTATTGATTCCTTCAATTATGAAAAGGGCAAGGTCAAGGTAAGTATTTCTATGTTTGGTAGAGATACTTTGGTAGAATTGGATTTCAATCAAATTATAAAAGCTTAATTTAGTGGGAGGGTAAACCCGAAAGACCACAAGGAGGATATAATGGCAAAAAAAGTCATAGCATTAGTAAAATTACAAATTCCTGCAGGAAAAGCAACACCTGCACCACCAGTAGGTACAGCACTTGGACCTCACGGTGTTAATATTATGCAATTTACAAAAGAGTTTAACGCAAAAACAGCTGATCAAGCTGGGATGATTATTCCTGTTGTACTAACTGTATATCAAGATAGATCATTTACATTTATTACAAAAACTCCACCAGCACCTGTTCTAATTAAAAAAGCTTTAGGACTTAAGAGTGCAAGTGGAGAACCAAACAAGAAAAAGGTTGGTAAACTTAAAAAAGCTCAAGTTGAAGAAATTGCAAAAACAAAAATGCCAGATCTTAATGCAGCATCATTAGAAGCAGCAATGTCAATGATTAAAGGTACTGCAAGAAGTATGGGTATTGAAGTAGAAGATTAGTGGGAGACTTTGGTCGTAAGTACCACAAGGAGGTTAATAATGCCAAAAAGAGGAAAAAAATATTTAGAAGCTTTAAAGTTAATTGATAAAGAAAAGCTTTATGATGTAGATGAAGCACTAAGCCTAGTGTTAAAAACAGCTTCAGCTAAATTTGATGAAACTGTTGAATTAGCTATGAGACTTGGTGTAGACCCAAGACACGCTGACCAACAAGTTAGAGGTACTGTTGTACTTCCAAACGGAACTGGAAAGTCCGTAAAAGTTTTAGTTCTCGCTAAGGGTGATAAAGTTAAAGAAGCTCTAGAAGCCGGTGCTGATTACGCTGGTGGCGATGAATATGTTGAAAAAATTAAAAATGAAAATTGGTTTGATTTTGATGTAGTTATTGCAACTCCAGATATGATGGGGGTTGTTGGTAAAATTGGTAGAATCCTAGGACCTAAGGGATTAATGCCAAATCCAAAATCAGGTACAGTAACTTTTGAATTAGCAAATGCTATAAAAGATACAAAAGCTGGTAAAGTTGAATATAGAGTAGACAAAGCAGCAATAATTAATGTACCAATCGGTAAGGTTTCTTTTGGTCAAGAAAAGTTAGCTGAAAACTTTAAAACAATTTCTGAAGCAGTAATAAAAGCTAAACCAGCTTCTGCAAAAGGTAAATATTTAAAATCAGTTACAGTTTCTACAACAATGGGACCTGGCATCAGATTAAACGGTGAAAAATTAATGGCTAGATAAAACACCTATAAACCACAGATTTATTTCTGTGGTTTTTTTTACATATAATTAGGTAAATGAAATTGTAAGTAAAGCTTTATTAAAAATACCAATAATTTTAAAGGGGTATTAATATTAATAATTAATAAAAAATCAGCTAGTAAAAACTAGCTGATAATTTTCTGTCATTTTTCAAACCATTCTTTCATAGTTTTAAGTATTTTTTTAAGTTCATCGTCTTTAATGATCATGGGTGGCATTGAGTATAAGCAGTTTAAAAATGGTCTTGCAAAAACTCCTTTTTTGTATGCGAAGTCTTGGTAACCATCAAGAGTTTTTGCGTCTTTAACTTCAATACAAACCACATCTCCCATAATTCTTACTTCCTTTATCCTATCATCACAAACGCCTTTCATCTCTTCTTTTGCAACTTCTTCTAAGTGTTTTACCTTTTCCATGTACTTATCTCTTTCAAATATTTCTATTGCTTTTAATGCTACACAACAGGCTAGAGGATTAGCCATAAAAGTTGGTCCATGCATTAGGGCATGGCTAGGGTCATCATCATAAAATCCATAATAAATTTTTTTATTTGCTACAGTTACAGCGTGACCCATGTATCCAGCGGTTAATGCCTTACCAAGAACTAAAATATCGGGAAGGACAAGCTCTGATACAAACCTATTGCCAGTTTTACCAAATCCTGTGGCAACTTCATCAAATATCAAAACTACATCATATTGGTCGCATAGTTCTCTTGCTCTTTTTAAGAATGATATATCATACATTTTCATTCCGCCGGCACCTTGTAATAGAGGTTCAACAATAAAAGAGTTTAACTTTTCACCATATTTTTTAAAAGCTTCTTCAAGTGCTGGTATTTGTGTATCAACATGGACTACATAAGGGCTTTTACCATAAGCCTTTAAGATAAAGTGATAATCTTCATCGTCACCTACTTCCATGGTTTTAAATGTATCTCCATGGTATGAGTTAGTAAGGGACATAACCATTATTTTTTCTGTGCGTCCTTGATTTATATAATATTGTAAAGCCATTTTTAAAGCTACTTCTACTGCAACAGAACCTGAGTCTGAGAAGAATGGATAATCCAAGTCGCCTGGAAGATATTCTTTTAATTTATTTGAAAGTTTTTCTACTGGTTCATGGGTTAGACCACCAAGCATGATATGGGAAAATTTATCTACTTGATCTTTAATAGCTTGATTAAGCTCTTTGTTCTTATAACCAAACATAACTGACCACCAAGATGAAACAGAGTCAATTAATTTTGTATCTTGTGTATATAAGTAGACTCCTTTAGCATCAATAACTTTGATTGGTTTTTTCATTGTTTTCATTTGTTCATAGGGATACCAAATCATAGCGACCTCCTATTCGTAAATTTTTTCAAAATCTTCTTTTTTAATATCTATATCTTTATCATCTTTTTTTACACAGGCAAGAACATTAAGACCTGTTAAATATTTACACATTTTAATATTATCTTCTTGCATTATATCTTCAGGAATATAGTTATTAAAAATTATTCCCTTTAATTTTAACCCATTATTTTTCATATAATAATGAGTAAGAACTACATTATTAATAGTTCCAAGTCCTGCATCTGCAACTAAAATACAAGATAAATTGCATTTTTTTATAAAATCTACTAATGAAAATTTATATTCATGGTCAAAACGAAGGGGGCATAAAATTCCACCTGATCCTTCAACGGTTACAAAGTCACTTTTTTCTTTAACTTCATTAAATCTTTCAACGGCTACATCTAAGTCTACAGGATTACCTTCAATTTTTGCAGCAAGATGGGGTGAAACTGCATTTTCATACACATAATGACACATTTCATTTAATGGTTGGTCAATTCCAGAAATATCTTTTACGAATTTAGCATCACCCGGTATTAAATTAGCCTTTTCATCTCTAAGGTTACCACTCATAGCTGCCTTGTAATAAGAAGATTTAAAACCATAGTCCTTTAATTTTTTCACAATTAATCCACTAACATAAGTTTTGCCAATATCTGTTCCAGTTCCGGTTATAAATATACTTTTACTCATATTGCCTCCTATAGTTAAAATTTTTACTCAAAATTGGAATAAGCCTCTTTGCCAATAAGCCACCAATAAGGCAAAGGAAAATATCTCCAGGCACAGCCAATATAAAACAGTATAAAATTAAAGTCCAAACACCAATGGGATTATTCAAATAATAATTACTTATAAAGTAATAATAAATCATTCCAAATGAATAAACTACAATTAAACCTGAAAAATTTGCAAATAAAAGTCTTTTTATACTAGGGTTATTATCTTTATGGGATAAATATCCTGTCAAATATGCACCAAAAGCAAATCCTAATATGTAACCGAAGCTAGGTTTAAAAATATAAAAAATTCCTCCACCTTCAGTAAAAATTGGAAGTCCAATCAGCCCTAAGATTATATATACAAGGACTGATAAAAAACCTAGACTAGGTCCTAATAGTAAACCGGCAAGCATGGTGAACAATAATTGCAATGTAAAGGGTACAACAGGAATAGGTATTTTTATAAATGCACCTATAGCAATTAGCGCCACAAATAGCGAGCATAAAACTAAATCTCTAACATTCTTATTTTTCATAAATTCCTCCTAACAAAAATTAAGATAACATTTTAAAAAAATAATGTCAACATAAAAATTTTATAGGATAACAAATAAATATGAATTAAAATTTATTTTGGTGTTGACAAATAAAAATAAAAAGTATATAATACTACAAGTTAACGACCGCAGACAGTAGGTGAGTATTCTTAATTTCCTACCGAGGTTTGAAATTTCAAGGATAATATTTTGATTTTCAAGTCTCACAAGCGGTGTGAGATTTTTTATTTATGGAGGTGAGAAGGTGAAAGAAGAAAAATTACAAGCTAAACAAGCCGTAGTTTCTGAAATCAAAGAAAAAATTGATAAAGCACAATCTATAGTTCTTCTAAATTACAGGGGACTTAATGTTGAAGAAGTAACTGAGCTTAGAAATAAATACAGAGAAGCTCAAGTTGAATATAAAGTATATAAGAATACTATGATGAAACGTGCTTTTAATGAACTTGGTTATGAAGAACTTGATGAATTTCTTAAAGGACCTTCAGCCATAGCATTGGGTATGGCAGATCCTGCAAGTGCAGCTAAAATTTCATCTGATTTTGCAAAAGATCATGAAGCACTTGAAATTAAAACAGGTATCGTTGATGGAAAAGTTTTATCATTAGCTGAAGTAGATGCATTAGCTAAATTACCATCTAAGGAAGTGTTGATTGCCCAAGTTTTAGGTGGATTAAATGCACCAATACAAGGATTGGCAAATGTTTTAAACGGAACAATCAGATCACTTGCAATAGTATTAAACGCTATAGCAGAAAAACAAGGAGATGCAGCTTAAGGCTTGCATAAAAATTAGGAGGAAAATTAAAATGTCAGAAAAAACTCAAAAACTTATTGAAGAAATTAAAGAACTTACAGTATTAGAATTATCAGAAGTAGTTAAAGCATTAGAAGAAGAATTTGGCGTTTCTGCAGCAGCACCAGTTGCAGCAGCAGCACCAGTTGCAGGTGGAGCAGCTCCAGCAGCAGCTGAAGAAAAAACTGAATTTGATGTAGTAATTACAGAAGCTGGACAAGAAAAAGTTAAAGTAATTAAAGTTGTTAAAGATATTACTGGACTTGGACTTAAAGATGCAAAAGCTCTAGTAGACGGAGCACCAAAGCCAGTTAAAGAAGGCGTTTCTCAAGACGAAGCTAACGACATCAAAGCAAAACTTGAAGAAGCTGGAGCAACTGTAGAAGTTAAGTAATTTAATTTTTTGCATACAAAAAGGACCATTTGAGGTCCTTTTTTTCTTGCTTTAAATTAATCATAAGTCAAGCAATTTTTCTTTATTTATTTTTTCAGTTAATTTTGGAAGAATATCAAATAAATCTGCAACTATTCCATAGTGAGCGATTTGAAATATTGGTGCATTGGGGTCACTATTTATTGCTATAATAAGTTTTGACTTTTTAATACCATTTATATGTTGAATAGCTCCAGAAATACCTACTGCAATATAAATATCAGGACTTACTTTTTTTCCTGTTACTCCCACTTGAAAATCGCTTGAGCAAATTCCAAGATCACAAATAGGTTTTGATGCTCCAACACTAGCACCTAATGCATCGGCAAATTCTTCTATTAAGTGCCAATTTTTAGATTCTACAAGACCCATTCCACCAGAAACTATTATTTTAGCATTTTCAAAAATCAATTCAGATTCTTTAACTTGACTTGGTATTTTTGATAGAATTTCTGTTAAGATGTCTGCATCTGTCAGTTCAACTTTTTCTTCTATAATTTCGCCCTTATTCTCATTGTCATATTTTGCAGGAGAAAAGGCACCATGTCCAATTGTTGCAAACATAGGCTTTGTTGTAACTCTTATATCAGAAAATAATTTTCCATCAAAAGTGGGCCTTATAAATTTAATATCTTCTCCATCTAACTTTAGGTCGCTGCATTCAGCTACAAGACCTAAATTTTTCTTAGCACATAATCTTCCTGCAAGATCACGTCCATTTACAGAAGCTGGGAATATTACCAAGTATGGATTATATTTATCAATTATTTCGTTGAAAACTTTTGTGTATGGAAGGGTTGTGTAATCCTTTAAAAGTTTATGATTACAGTTTAAGACTAAATCAGCTCCGTAAGCTATTGATTTTTTACAAATTTCTTCTTCATTGTAACCACTGACAACTGCTACTAATTTCTTGTTTAGAGTTTTGGCAATTGCTTTAGCCTTATTCATCATTTCCTTACTAAGTTCAGTAAGGTCATTTTCAGCATTTTCAATAACAACCCAAATATTATTACTCATCAGTTTAAAACCCCCTTATCTTTAAGAATAGAAATAAGTTCATCTACTTGTTGATTGATATCTCCTTCTATCTTTCTTCCAACTTCTTCTTTTTTGGGAGGGAAAACTTCTTTTACAATTGTGTGTGAACCAGCTTGACCGATTCTTTCATTATCAAGTTCAATATTTTGAGCATTTAATACTTTTATCTCAGCATTTTTTGCAATATCTTCTCTGCCTCTTGAAAATTTAGAAGGTCTTGAAACGGAGTCTTTTAACGCTGTCACCAGTAGTGGTGCTTTTGATTTAACAACTTCTTCACCATTTTTTGTTAGACGTGTTGCTTTAAAATAACCATCTTCATAAGAAAGTTCTTTAACAAAAGAGAACAGATTAAAAGATAAATGTTCAGAAAGTTCAGGACCAATTTGACCAGTATCACCATCAAGAGTTTTATCACCTGTTAGGACTAAATCAAAGTTTCCTAAAGATTTGATTGCTTGGGATAAAGTGTAAGAAGTAGCCAATGTGTCAGAACCTCTAAATTCCAGACCCATTATAAGAAAACCTCTGTCTGCTCCCATTTGTATTGTTTCTCTGATAGCATCTTCTGCTTGTGGGGGACCCATACTAATAACTGTTATGTTAACATCTTCTTGTGCCTTATCTTTAATATCAAGTGCAAATTTTAAAGCACATAAGTCAGAAGGATTTATTATCATCTTTAAGCCCTCTCTTATTAAGTTATTAGTAATAGGGTCTATTTTAGCTTTCCCGATATCAGGAACAACTTTTATACATACTAATAAATTCATATTAACACCTCATTACAATTATACCTTAGATTAAAAGAAAATATCATAGAATTTTACTTTATTTAAATTTTTAAAAAAATTTTTGTAATTACTTGTATACACTATGAATGGAAGTGGAATCAAAATTTATAAGTTCACAAAAGAAGATTTATAAACAAAATACGAAAGATATTACTATAGATATTAGTTTATTTAAGAGTTTTCAAAAGGAACACTAAATCATTGCAATATTTTATTATTTATTTTTCATATATTAAAAAATATTATAATTTATTAAAAAATATTATAATTTTTTTATAGAGCATTTTAAATTTAAATAGACATGATATAAAAAATATTTTTTAATCTATCACAAGAAAAATATCATTAGAAAAATTTTCAAAAAAACTTTTAAAAAAATTAAAAAAATTGCAAAAAAGTCTTTACAATAAGGGATTTATCCTATATAATAGTTAGGCGTTAAAAATGCTGCGATGAAATCATAAGTTGCTTGCTTTTTAATGAAAAGATGAGCGAGGTAATTATGATGGAGAAGTCGGACATTGATTCCGGCGGGGATATTTTCAAATTGCAGCCGTTTAAACACTAGGCTGCGTGTATCAATCCCCTCGCATTTTGCAAGGAGGTAAATATGTCAAATAAAGGCAAACAAAAAATTAGAATTAAGCTTAAAGCTTATGACCATGAATTACTTGACAATTCAGCAACAAGAATTGCAGAGGCTGCTAAGCAAACAGGTGCTAGCGTTTCTGGACCAATTCCTCTTCCAACAGAAAGAGAAGTTGTTACAATTCTAAGAGCTGTTCATAAGTACAAGGATTCTAGAGAACAATTTGAGCAAAGAACTCACAAACGTCTAATTGATATCGTTAATCCTACACAAAAAACTGTAGACTCATTAATGAAACTCAACTTGCCTGCAGGCGTTGATATAGAAATTAAACTATAAAACTTTGCTTTATATGACTAGTTTTAGTCCGCTATAAAAAATAGGAGGTAATCATGAAATATTTAATTGGTCGTAAAATTGGTATGACACAAATTTTTGACGAAAAAGGAATAGTTACCCCTGTCAGTGTTATTGAAGTTGAACCTAATATAGTTACTCAAAAGAAAACTTCTGAAAATGATGGATACAGTGCTATTCAAATTTCAGCAGGAGCTGTTAAGGAAAATAAGGTTAATAAACCTACTAAAGGACACTTTGATAAGGCAGGAGTTAGCTACAAAAAATATCTATCTGAATTTTTAACAGACGATGTTGATTCCTATAATCTTGGAGATGAAATTAAGGTAGATATCTTTGAAGTTGGAGAACATGTTGATGTAATTGGAACTTCAAAAGGTAAGGGAACTGCTGGTATTATTAAGCGTCATGGATTTGGACGTGGTAGAGAAACTCACGGTTCTAAATTCCACAGAATGCCTGGTGGTATGGGTGCAGCTTCATATCCTGGCAAGGTATTTAAGAATCACAGAATGGCAGGAAAGATGGGTAACGAAAGAGTTACTGTACAAAATCTTGAAATTGTAAGAATAGATGCTTCTAAAAACTTGATTTTGGTTAAGGGTGCAATTCCTGGAAACAAAAAATCTAAAGTTTTTGTTAAAGAAACAGTTAAGAAGGCGTAAGGGGGATTAACATGGCTAAGATTCAAATGATTAATATAGAAGGAAATCCCGTTTCAGAAATTGAAGTTAATGATAACATCTTTAATTGTGATGTTAATGAACACGTTGTTTATTTAGTAGTTAAAAATATTTTAGCTAATAGAAGACAAGGAACTCACTCAGCAAAGACTCGTTCAGAAGTTCGTGGAGGCGGAAGAAAGCCTTGGAGACAAAAAGGAACTGGTCGTGCTAGACAAGGTTCTATAAGGTCACCACAATTTAGAGGTGGTGGTGTTGTATTTGCTAAGAAGCCAAGAGATTACTCTTACACCACTCCTAAGAAAGTTAGAAGACTTGCTCTTAAGTCTGTTTTAACTTCTAAATTACAAGATTCTGAAATTATTGTTTTAGATAAACTTGAATTAAATGAAATTAAAACTAAAACTGTTGTTAATATTTTAAAAGATATAAAGGCAGATAAAAAAGCCCTTATTGTTATAAATGATAAGAATGAAAATATTATTAGATCATCTAGAAACATTGAAGGTGTAAAGACTGAATTTGTTAAGAATATTAATGTTTATGATTTATTAAAATATAATTCACTTGTTATTACTAAGGATGCTTTAGACACCCTTGAGGAGGTGTTTATCTAATGAATAAATATGATATTATTAGAAAACCCATAGTTACAGAAAAGTCTATGGAAGATATGGAAAATAAGAAATATACATTTGAAGTTGATAAAAACGCAACTAAGATTGAAATAAAAGCTGCTGTTGAAGAAATTTTTAATGTAAAAGTTAAAAAAATCAACACAATGAATATGCAAGGAAAACTTAAAAGACAAGGAGCTCATATGGGAAGACGTCCTTCTTGGAAGAAGGCAATTGTTAAATTAACTGATGATTCCGAACCAATTGAGTTTTTTGAATCAATTTAAGGGAGGTAAATAATGGCAATTAAAGGATATAAACCAACGACTCCTTCACGTAGAAAAATGACAGTTTCAACTTTTGAAGAGTTAACAAATAAGAAGCCTGAAAAGTCATTAACTATTTCTTTGAAAAAATCCACTGGTCGTAATTCATACGGAAGAATTACTTCTAGACATAGAGGTGGAGGAGTAAAAAGAAAATATAGAATAATAGATTTTAAAAGAGATAAGGATAATATACCTGCAAGAGTTGCAGCTATTGAATATGACCCATATAGGTCAGCTTATATAGCTCTTCTACATTATGCAGATGGTGCTAAGAGATATATCATCCAACCAAACGGACTTAAGGTTGGAGATGTTGTTGAAAGTGGTCCTAATGCCGATATTAAAGTAGGTAATGCATTAAGACTTCAAGACATTCCAGTTGGTACTACTGTTCATAATATTGAACTTACTCCTGGAAAAGGTGGACAAATGGCAAGATCTGCTGGAACTGAAGCTCAATTAATGGCTAAGGAAGGCAAATATGCTCAATTAAGATTACCATCTAGTGAATTTAGATTAGTAAGTTTAAATTGCAAGGCTACTATCGGTCAAGTAGGAAATATTTCTCACGAATTAGTTACTCTTGGTAAGGCGGGTCGTAAGAGATATTTAGGAAAAAGACCTCATGTTAGAGGTTCTGCTATGAACCCTGTAGACCATCCACATGGTGGTGGTGAAGGTAGAGCACCAGTAGGTAGACCATCACCAATGACTCCTTGGGGTAAGAAAGCACTTGGTCTTAAGACTAGAAAGAAAAAGAATAAGACCGATATGTATATTGTAAGAAGAAGAACTAAGTAAGGAGGGTTTAAATGAGTAGATCATTAAAAAAAGGACCATTTGCAGATGAACATTTATTAAAGAAAATAGATGAATTAAATAAGAATAACGATAAGAAAGTAATTAAAACTTGGTCACGTCGCTCAACAATCTTTCCTGAATTTGTTTCTCATACAATAGCAGTTCATGATGGAAGAAAGCATGTGCCAGTATATATAACAGAAGATATGGTTGGTCATAAATTAGGTGAATTTGTTCCTACAAGAACATTTAAAGGTCACACTGCTAAAAGCGAAAAGACCACAACTATGAAATAAGAGGGGGTAAATAATGGAAGCAAAAGCAATTGCTAAATACGTTAGAATTTCACCTCTTAAGGTGAATTATATATGCGACGAAATTCGTGGCAAACAAGTTGATGAAGCCCTTTCTATTTTAAAGTTCACTAATAAAAAAGGTGCTTATGAGCTATACAAGGTACTACATTCTGCTGTAGCAAACGCTGAAAACAACTTGAATTTAGATAGAAGCTTACTTTATGTAAAGAAGGCTTATGCCAATGATGGTCCAACAATGAAGAGATTTCATCCAAAGGCTAAAGGAATGGCTTATCCAATATTAAAAAGATCAAGTCATATTGGCGTTGTAGTAGCTGAAAAAGAGTAAGGAGGTAGTCAATGGGACAAAAAGTTAATCCACACGGTCTTCGTGTAGGCGTAATTAAGAATTGGGATTCCAAATGGTATGCCAATAAGAAAAACTTTTCTGAACTTTTAGTAGAAGATAACGAAATTCGTAAATATATAAAGAAAAAATTATATGCAGCAGGAATTTCTAAGATTGAAATAGAAAGAGCTGCAAATAGAGTAAAAGTTTCTATTTATACTGCAAAACCTGGCGTTGTTATTGGCCGTGGTGGAGCTGGTGTTGAAGAATTAAGAAAAGAAGTTGAAAAATTAACAGGAAAATCTATTGTATTAAATGTTGAAGAAGTTAAAAATCCTGATGTTGATGCTCAATTAGTTAGTGAATCAATAGCTGAAGCGCTTGAAAGACGTGTATCTTTTAGACGTGCTATGAAACAAGCTATTCAAAGAACTATGAGAGCTGGCGCTTTAGGTATTAAAACTGCTGTAGCTGGACGTTTAGGTGGTGCAGATATGGCTAGAACTGAAGGATATTCTGAAGGTACTATTCCTCTTCAAACTCTAAGAGCTGATATTGATTACGGATTTAGCGAAGCTGATACAACTTACGGAAAACTTGGTGTTAAAGTTTGGTTATACAAAGGTGAAATTCTTCCTGAATTTAAAGAAGAAAGAAGAAGACCAAGAGATAACAGAGATAAAGACAAAGACAACAAAAAGCGTAAAAGACGTAACAATAACAAAGACGGAAAAAGAAATTTCAAAAGAAATAACAATAGAGATAAAAATAAAGAATCAAATAAGAAATCCTAGATTAGAGAGGAGGAAAATTTATGTTAATGCCTAAAAGAGTGAAATATCGTAGAGTTCATAGAGGCAGAATGAAAGGTAAGGCTCAAAGAGGTAACACCCTAGCCTATGGAGAATACGGTATTAAAGCATTAGAACCAGCATGGATAACTTCAAATCAAATAGAAGCAGCACGTCGTGCTATGACAAGATATATTCGTAGAGGTGGAAATATTTGGATTAAAATTTTCCCCGATAAGCCAGTATCTGAAAAACCTGCTGAAACACGTATGGGTTCAGGTAAAGGTGCTCCTGAATACTGGGTAGCAGTTGTTAAACCTGGTAGAGTACTATTTGAAATGAGTGGCGTAAGTGAAGAAGTTGCTAGAGAAGCTATGAGACTTGCATCTATGAAGCTGCCAATCAAAACTAAGTTTGTTAAGAAAGAGGATGGTGACTCAAATGAAGGTTAAGGAAATTCGCAACATGTCAAGTGAAGAGCTTATAAAGAAGGCTGACGATTTAAAGGGCGAACTTTTCAACTTAAGATTTAGACTTGCAACTGGTCAACTTGACAATCCACAAAGTATTAAAATGGTAAAAAAAGACATTGCAAGAATTAAAACTATCATTAGAGAAAGACAACTCCAAGAAGGAAAGGAGATAATCTAAGATGGAAAGAAACATGAGAAAAACTATAGTTGGTTCTGTAGTTTCCGATAAAATGGATAAAACCATTGTAGTGGCTGTTGAGTCATTTAAAACTCACCCCATTTACAAGAAAAGATATAAAAACACGAAAAAATACAAGGCTCATGATGAAAACAATGAATGCGGAATTGGTGACAAAGTAAGAATTATGGAAACAAGACCGTTAAGTAAAGATAAAAGATTCAGACTTGTAAAAATTATAGAAAAAGCAAAGTAATAACTGAAAGGAGATAGGCATGATTCAACAAGAAACAAGACTTCGTGTTGCAGATAATTCAGGTGCAAGAGAACTTTCCGTTATTAAGGTACTTGGCGGAACTAATAGAAGAATTGCAAATATTGGTGATATAGTTGTTTGTTCCGTAAAGACTGCTACACCAGGAGGAGTCGTAAAGAAAGGCTCTGTAGTAAAAGCTGTAGTTGTTAGAACTTCTAAGGGAATTAGCCGTAAAGATGGAAGTTACATCAGTTTTGATGATAATGCTGCAGTAGTTATAAAAGATGACAGAAGCCCAGTTGGAACTCGTATTTTTGGACCTGTAACTAGAGAATTAAGAAGAGGTAACTTCATGAAGATTATCTCTTTGGCACCAGAAGTGCTTTAATAGGAGGTACATTTATGAGAATTAAAACCAATGATATGGTAAAAGTTATTGCTGGTAAGGATAAGGGCAAGGTTGGAAAAGTTCTTAAAACTTTCCCTAAAAAAGATAGAGTTTTAGTTGAAAATGTAAATATGGTAACTAAACACACTAAACCACAAGGCCCTACAAAACCAGGTGGAATTGAAAAGAAAGCAAATCCTATTCACGTTTCTAACGTTATGTATTATGATCAAAAGAGTGGTAAAGGAACTAAATTAGGATATAGATTTGAAAATGGTAAGAAAGTCAGATTTAAAAAATCAGACAACGAAACTATTAAGTAGGAGGTAGAAACATGACTTCAAGATTAAAAGAAAAATATGATAACGAAGTTGCCGGCTACCTAATGGACAAATTCGGCTACAAAAACAAAATGCAAGTGCCACGTCTAGAAAAAGTTATTTTAAATATTGGACTTGGAGAAGCAAAGGATAATCCTAAGGTTCTTGAGTCAGCTATAAATGATCTAACTGTAATAGCGGGACAAAAACCAGTTGTAACACTTGCCAGAAAATCAATAGCTAATTTTAAGCTTCGTGAAGGTCATAAAATTGGCGTTAAAGTTACATTAAGAGGTCAAAGAATGTATGATTTCCTTGATAAATTAATGAACGTTGCACTTCCTAGAGTAAGAGACTTTAGAGGAGTTAAGGCAAATGCTTTTGATGGTAGAGGAAATTATTCTCTAGGACTTAAAGAACAATTAATATTCCCTGAAATTGAATATGATAAAGTAGATGCAATTAGAGGAATGAACATTGCTATAGTTACGACTGCACAAACTGATGAAGAAGCTAAAGCGTTCCTTGAAAAAATGGGAATGCCATTTGCCAAGAATTAGGAATGGAGGAATTTTGTGGCTAAAAAATCATTAATTGCAAAGCAAAAGAGGAAACAAAAATTTTCAACTCGTGAATATAGCAGATGTAAAATTTGTGGAAGACCTCATTCTGTTTTAAAAAAATATGGAATTTGTAGAATTTGTTTTAGAGAACTGGCTTACAAAGGACAAATTCCTGGTGTTAAAAAAGCTAGTTGGTAAACCCAAGGTGAAAGGAGGCAAACTGATATGATGACAGACCCAATCGCGGATATGCTTACAAGGATAAGAAATGGTAACCATGCAAGACATAAATCTGTTGACATTCCAGCTTCAAATATTAAAAAGGAAATAGCAAAAATCCTATTAGATGAAGGATATATAAAAAATTATGACCTTGTAGAAGATAACAAACAAGGAATTATTAAGATAGATTTAAAATATGCACAATCTGGCGAAAGAGTTATCTCTGGAATTAAGAGAATCTCAAAACCGGGCCTTAGAGTTTATGTTAAGTGCGAAGACGTTCCTAAAGTTCTAGGTGGACTTGGAATAGCAATAATCTCAACATCTAAGGGTATCATTACAGATAAAGTTGCAAGAGAAAAGGGAGTTGGCGGAGAAGTAATCTGCTACATTTGGTAATTGGAGGTGAAACAATGTCCAGAATCGGAAAAAAACCTATAGTTATCCCTAAGGGCGTAGAAGTTAAAATTGATAAAAACACTATTGAAGTTAAGGGACCTAAGGGAAGTCTGGTTGAGTCTTTTGACAAATCCATGACTTATGAATTAGAAGATGGAGTTCTCACAGTTTTAAGACCAAATGATAGCAAGAAAATTAAAGCACTTCACGGTCTTACTAGAACTCTTATATATAATATGATTATCGGAGTTACAGAAGGATATAAGAAAGAATTAGAAATAGTTGGTACTGGTTATAGAGCTAGTAAAAATGGTAAGAAATTAGCTTTAACACTTGGTTTCTCACATCCTCTTGAATTAGAAGATCCTAAGGGAATTGAAGTCGAAGTTCCATCTGCAAACTCAATTATAATAAAAGGAAATAATAAGCAACAAGTTGGAGCTTATGCAGCATATATTAGAGAATTTAGACATCCTGAACCTTATAAAGGAAAAGGTATCAAATATGTTGATGAACACATCAGACGTAAGGTCGGAAAAACAGGTAAGTAGAAAGGTGATTTAACGTGTTAAAGAAAATAGATAAAAATGCAAATAGAATAAAAAGACACAAGAGAATTAGAAGACATCTTTCTGGAACTGCTAGTAAACCAAGACTATCTGTTTTTAGGTCAGATGCTCACATTTATGCACAAGTTATAGATGATGATTCAATGAATACTATCGTTAGTGCATCAAGCTTAGATAAATCTTTAAATTTAGAAAGTACTAAGAATATTGAAGCAGCTAAGGCAGTTGGTAAAGATATAGCTAAAAAAGCTCTTGAAAAAGGTATAGAAGAAGTTGTTTTTGATAGAAGCGGATATATATATCACGGTAAGATAAAAGCTCTTGCAGAAGCTGCAAGAGAAGAAGGACTTAAATTCTAAAAAGGAGGGACAAATGGAACGTTCATTAATTAATGCGGCAGAACTTGATTTAGAAGATAAAGTTGTATCTATCAATAGAGTAGCCAAAGTAGTTAAAGGTGGTAGAAATTTTAGATTCTCAGCTCTAGTAGTTGTAGGAGACCATAACGGACACGTTGGCGTAGGTACAGGTAAAGCTCTTGAAGTTCCTGAAGCTATTAGAAAAGCAACACAAGATGCTAAAAAACACATTATTAAAGTAAACTTATTGAAGACTTCAATCCCTCATATGGTTATAGGAGAATTTGGAGCCGGAAGAGTATTCTTAAAACCAGCTCACGAAGGTACTGGCGTTATAGCCGGAGGAGCTGTGCGTGCAGTTTGCGAACTTTGTGGTATAACTGATATACGTACAAAGAATCAAGGAAGCAATAATGCAAGGAATACTGTAAATGCAACAATTGAAGCTTTAAAAAAATTAAAAACTGCAGAATCTGTTGCTAAGTTAAGAAATAAATCTGTTGATGAAATTTTAGGGTGAGGTGTTTTATGAGTACTTTAAAAATAAAATTAGTTAAAAGCCCTATAGGAAAAATTCCAGTTCATAGAAAAACTATTAAGGCTCTTGGTCTTAATAAATTAGGACAAGTAGTCGAAAAAAATGACACTCCTCAAATTAGAGGAATGATAAAACAAGTTGAATATATGCTTGAAGTAGAAGAATGAGGAGGTGTGCCCAGTGAAATTACATGACTTAAAACCGGCAGCAGGCGGTGGAGTTAAAGCTAGAAAAAGAATTGGTAGAGGTATCGGTTCTGGAACTGGTAAAACTTCTGGTAGAGGTCAAAAAGGTCAAAATTCAAGGTCTGGTGGTGGAGTAAGACCAGGTTTTGAAGGTGGCCAAATGCCTTTATTTAGACGTCTTCCAAAAAGAGGATTTACAAATATATTTAAAAAGCAAACGCAAGCAGTTAATGTTTCTGATTTGAATCGTTTTGAAGAAGGAACAGAAGTAACAAAAGATCTTTTAATACAAGAAGGATTAGTTAAAAAGTCAAAAGCAAAAGATGGAGTAAGAATTTTAGGTAACGGAGAATTAAACGTAAAACTTAATGTTAAAGCAAGCCATTTCTCTGCGTCAGCTAAAGAAAAAATTGAGGCCTGCGGAGGAAAGGCTGAGGTGATTTAATGCTTTCCACCTTTAAAAATGCTTGGAAAATTCCTCAATTGAGGAAGAAAATGCTCTTTACACTTTTTATGCTTCTACTTTATAGATTAGGAAGTCATATTGCTGTTCCTTTTATGAACACTTCAGTAATTGAGCAATTATTTAACGGTGCAAATGCTTCTCTTTTTGCCTTTATGGATTTAATGGCAGGAGGAAATTTTAGAAACTTTACAATTTTTGCTTGTAATATATATCCATATGTTACAGCTTCAATTGTACTTCAACTTTTAACAATAGCTATCCCTTCACTTGAAGCTTTAGCAAAAGAAGGAGATACAGGTCGTAAAGCTATAGCAAAATATACTAGATATCTTGCAATAGCAATTGCTGCTGTACAAGCAGTAGGATATACTTTTGGAATATTTAGACAAGCTGTTAATGCAACAACTTACTTGGAATATTTTACAATTATAATTTCTATAGTAGCTGGTTCTACAATTCTTATTTGGATTGGTGAACAAATTACAGAACATGGAATTGGAAATGGTATTTCAATATTAATCTTTGCTGGTATCGTAGCAAGATTTCCTGTTGATATATTCCAATCAATAGCTCGTGTTAGAGCTGGACTTGCTAGCTCTATATATCTTTGGATATTCTTAGTTTTAGCTATTGCAATTTGTGTATTTGTTGTAATTCTTAATGAAGGTGAAAGAAGAATTCCAGTACAATATGCAAAAAGAGTAGTAGGACGTAAGATGTATGGAGGTCAAGCAACACATATTCCTATTAAAGTTCTTTTAACAGGAGTTATGCCTATTATCTTTGCTAACTCACTATTAGCAATACCATCAACAGTAGCTATGTTTACTAAAAACGAAGCTACTAGAAATTGGATTACAAAATGGTTATCACCATCAGGTGGTCCTGGTGTAGTAATTTATGTATTATGTTCAGTAATATTAATTATATTCTTTACATTTTTCTATACTACAATTCAATTTAACACAGTGGAATATTCAAAGAATATGCAACAAAATGGTGGTTTTATTCCAGGAATAAGACCAGGTAAACCGACTAGTGAGTATTTACAAAGGTCATTAAATAGATTAGTATTACCGGGAGCAATTGCACTTGCAATACTTTCAGTATTACCTACAATATTAACAAAGATTTCAAATCTTCAATTTAATTATGGTGGAACAAGTATTATTATCGTAGTTGGTGTAGTATTAGAAACAACAAGAGTTCTTGAGCAACAATTGTTAATGAGAAACTACAAAGGATTCTTAAGAAAATAGGAGGAATTATGAGACTCGTTATATTAGGTCCTCCAGGGGCCGGTAAGGGTACGCAAGCCGATTTTATCGTTAAGAAATATAATATAGTTCATATCTCAACAGGTGATATTTTTAGAGAAAATATTAAAAATCATACAAAACTAGGAGAAAAAGCAAAATCGTATATGGATAAAGGACTTCTAGTTCCTGATGAATTAGTTATAGATTTAGTTGAAGATAGGCTGGCAAAGGATGATTGTAAAGATGGATTTCTTTTAGATGGTTTTCCTAGAACAGTAGCTCAAGGAGTTAGCCTTGATGCAATTTTAGATAGACAAGATAAGTCCTTGACTAAAGTTATAAATATTGATGTTAAACCAGAAATCCTTATTGAAAGGGCTGTAGGTAGACGTGTATGTAAATCATGTGGCAGCACTTTCCATATAAAATATAATCCTCCTAAAGAAGATGGCATTTGTGATAATTGTCATGAAAAGCTAATTCAAAGAGATGATGATACCGAAAATACTGTTAAAACTAGAATTAAAGTTTATTTTGAACAAACAGCTCCATTGATTGATTATTATAAGGCTCAAGATTTACTTCTTAATATTAATGGAGAAAGTGATATAAAGAAGGTATTTGACGATATAGTTCAAGGTCTAAGTTAGGTGAAATAATGGAGAGGACAATATCTCTTGAAAGGGGACAAATTGTAAGATCCAAAAAAGGTAGAGATGAGGGAGAAATATTTATCATTTTGGACATTATTGATGATAAATATGTCTACCTTGTTGATGGAAAATTAAGAAAGCTATGTAAACCTAAAAGGAAAAAGGTAAAACATCTTTATATATATAAGGCAGTAGTTGAGTTGGACGTTGAAAATTTCAATGATGCCTATATTAGAAGAGTTCTGTTATCTTATAGCTAAAGGAGGATACCTATATATGGCTAAAGAAGATGTAATTGAAGTAGAAGGCGTAGTTGTTGACGCATTACCGAATACTAATTTCAAAGTTAAGCTTGAAAATGGACACATTATACTTGCCCATATTTCAGGTAAATTGAGAATGAATTATATAAGAATTCTTCCTGGAGATAAGGTGACAGTTGAGCTTTCACCTTATGACCTAACTAGGGGAAGAATTACATGGAGAAAGAAATAATCCCGTAAGGAGGTTACAATGAAGGTTAGACCATCAGTAAAGAAAATGTGCGAAAAATGCAAAATTATCAAAAGAAAAGGAAAAGTAATGGTAATTTGCGAAAATCCCAAGCATAAACAAAGACAAGGCTAAGGAGGTAGATTATGGCAAGAATAGCCGGTGTGGACTTACCAAGAGAAAAAAGAGTTGAGATTGGCTTAACTTATATTTTCGGTATTGGTAGAAGCAGATCACAAAAAATTCTAAAGGATGCAGATGTTAATTTTGACACTAGAGTTAAAGATTTAACAGAAGCTGAACTTGGAAGAATTAGAGATGAAATTCAAAAATACCATGTAGAAGGTGATTTGCGTAGAGATGTTGCTATGAACATCAAAAGACTTCGTGAAATCAACTGCTATCGTGGTCGTAGACATAAAGCCGGTCTTCCTGTAAGAGGACAAAAGACCAAAACTAATGCAAGGACAAGAAAAGGTCCTAAAAAATTAATTGCAAAGAAGAAGTAAGGAGGTATATATAAATGGCAAAAAAACAAAGAGCTACTCGTGTAAAACGTCGTGCTCGTAAAAATATTGAAAAAGGTCAAGCTCATATAGCCTCTACATTTAATAACACTATGGTTACTTTAACCGACACAAACGGAAATGTAATTTCATGGGCAAGTGCCGGTCAATTAGGATTCAGGGGCTCTAGAAAGTCAACACCATTTGCAGCTCAAGAAGCTGCAGCTGAAGCAGCTAATAAGGCAAAGGAACATGGATTAAAATCTGTTGATGTATATGTAAAAGGTCCAGGTAGCGGAAGAGAAGCTGCTATAAGGTCTTTACAAGCATCAGGCCTTGAAGTTACCATGATAAAAGATGTAACTCCAATTCCACATAACGGATGTAGACCGCCAAAACGTAGAAGAGTTTAATGGAATTAGTTAGTAATATATTACTAAACTAGAGGAGGTACCCATGATAGAAATAGAAAAGCCTAAAATTACTATTGATAAGCTGGATGATTCCGGAAAATACGGAAAATTTATAGTGGAACCCCTTGAAAGTGGATATGGAATTACTATTGGAAATTCTTTGAGAAGAGTTCTTTTATCCTCTCTACCAGGGGCTGCTGTTTCATTTATAAATATTCGTGGTGTGGAACATGAATTTGACACTATTCCAGGAGTTTTAGAAGATGTTCCAGAAATTATTTTGAATGTTAAATCCATTGTTTTCAAAATGGAAAATGATGAACCTGTAAAGCTAATTATAGAAAAATCAGGTAAAGGAGAAATAACTGCTGGAGATATTATTCTTGAACCCAGTGTAAGTGTTGTAAATCCTAACCATCATATTGCAACTTTAAATGAAGATGCAGATGTTTATATTGAAATGACAGTAGAAAAAGGTCGTGGTTATGAGCCTTCTGAATTAAAAAAAGATGAAGTAACTCAAATTGGAATAATACCGGTGGACTCAAATTATTCTCCGGTTAGAAAAGTTAATTGGAAAGTTGAAAACACAAGGGTAGGTCAAAGAACAGATTATGACAGACTTATTCTTGAAGTTACGACAGATGGTTCAATGAAAGCTGATGAAGCAACATCATTGGCAGCAAAAATTTTAACAGAACATTTAGACTTATTTATTGGTCTTATAAATCATGTTGATGAAGTTAATATTATGGTTGAAAAAGAAGAAGACCAAAGTGAAAAAGTTAAAGAGATGACAGTTGAAGAATTAGACCTATCTGTAAGAAGTTTCAATTGCTTAAAAAGAGCGGGTATCAATACTGTTGGGGAACTGACAAATAAAACTGAAGAAGATATGATGAAAGTTAGAAACCTTGGTAAAAAATCTTTGGAAGAAGTGGTTTCTAAATTACAAGAAATGAATCTATCTCTGAAAACTGAAGAAGATTAAAAGGAGGTACTAATGGCAGTACAAAGAAAACTTAACCGTAATTCTAGCCACAGACGTGCTATGTTAAGAAATCTTGTTACCTCACTTCTAAGAGAAGAAAAGATTGTAACAACTGTTACAAGAGCTAAAGAAACAAGAAGAATTGCTGAAAAAATGATTACTCTTGGAAAGAGAGGAGATCTTCACGCAAGAAGACAAGCACTCGCATATATTTTTGACGAAGATACAGTAACTAAGGTTTTTAATGAATTAGCCGAAAAATATGCTGACAGAAACGGCGGTTATACAAGAATAATTAAAATGGGACCAAGACGTGGTGACGGAGCTGAAGTTGCAGTTTTGGAACTTGTATAAATTATTTAATTAAAATTTATAATATTATATTTAGGGAGACTAGGGCTTAGTCTCCTATTTTTGTATTCACTATATTAGTAAATATTAATGTTAATAAATTTGATCATGCAGTTAAATTTGAAAATTAATTAACCATCTTATATAATAAGGTAAAAATATATGGTGTAGGAGAATTTATGATAAATGTAGTTGGCTTAGGAGCAACTGATGAGAATGATTTAACTTATAAAGCTCTTAAAATTATTAATAATGGTAAAAAAAATTTTTTGAGAACGGACAAGCTTGATGCTGTCAATTATTTTAAAGATAATAATATATCTTATTCTTCTTTTGATTATGTTTATGAGGAAGATGAGAACAAATCTTTCGAGGATGTTTATAATGAAATTGTATCGTCTTTACTTGAGGAGGAAAATAAGTGGGGAGAAATAAATTATTTTGTTCCAGGTAATCCTTTTGTTGCTGAAAAGACAGTTGAACTTTTAAGAAAGAATACTAAAACAACGATAACAAGTGGTATAAGTTTTATTGAACCAATATTAAGTGCTGTTGGTAGAGATGCTGTTGATGGTCTTTTATTTCTCGATTATGATTTTAATATTTATGATTTAAACCCTGATATGGATATCATTATAACTCAGATTTATAACAGGCGTATAGCTTCGGATGTTTCTTTAAAACTTCAAGAAATTTATCCACCACAAAGTGATGTAACTTTTATCAAAGATGCTGGCTTAAAATCTCAATATCTTGTAAATTGTAAAGTATTTGAATTATCTAGAATTGAGGATATCAATCACAGATGTGCTCTATATATTCCAAGAAGTGAGAGATTTATTTATGGTCAAATGAAAAAAGCATTATTAAATTTTATAGATGAGTCAAACTTATCTTATGACAAAAAATCCTTTGAAGTAATTAAAGACAAGGCAAGGGATATTATTAAAAATCTCGATAATAATGATGATGATTCAGCTTTTCAGTTTTATTTTTATGCAATTTTGTTAAGTGAGTTGGCAAATATTGAAGGATATTATAATAAATATGATATTTTTGAAAAAATATTAGAAAAAATGAGATAAAATAGGGATTTTTTTCAATTAGGTCTAGAAAAAAGACTAAACTTAGGTTATAATTTATACAGTCTTACTTTTAGAGCAGGCTGGAATGCTCTTTATTTTATAGATTATAAAGACTATAAAAATATTAATCTTCGAGGAGGATGTTATGAACAAACAAGAATTAGTAGCAAGCATAGCTACAAAAAGCAGTTTAACTAAAAAAGATGCTGAAAAGGCTCTTAATGGTTTCTTAGCTTCAGTTGAAGAAGCTTTAGCAAAAGGTGAAAAGGTTCAATTAGTTGGATTTGGAACTTTTGAAGTTAGACAAAGAAAAGCTAGAGAAGGAAGAAATCCAAGAAACCCAGAAGAAGTTATCAAGATTCCTGCTTCTAAAGCACCAGTATTTAGATCAGGCAAAGCCCTTAAAGAAGCTGTTAATAAGTAATCTTAACTAAGAAGGCCTTTGTGCCTTCTTTTTTTTAAAAATTATGCGTATAGATAAGTATTTAAAAAATTCTAGAATTATAAAAAGAAGAACTGTGGCAAAATCTGCCTGTGATAAAGGCTTAATTAAAATTAATGACAAAATTGCCAAAGCTGGTGATGAAGTTGTGATTGGCGATATTATTGAAATTAAGCTTGGTACTAAAGAGATTTTAGTTAAGGTATTATCAGTAAATGACAATGTTTCTAAAGATGAAGCTTCATCTATTTATGAAAGGATAAATTAAATTGTCAAATCTTTCAAACATTTCTTTTATTTTTTTGTTTGCAACAGGAATTATCATTACTTTTTTAACTTTAAGAAAAAATGAAGATTTAAGTTTGATTTTCATTTTTATTGTTTTGATTATAGTTATTTTCTACATGATTTGAGATATTTATGTTAAAAATTTTTAATTTATATCTTTACAATTCTTCGCTTTTCTGTAATAATTAACTTGGAGGTTAGACATGAGAACTAGGAGAAAAAGCTTCCCATTAATTTATGCAATCATTATTTTGATTACTCTTATATACTTTGCTTTCTCTATGAGTAAATCAATTGGATTAAGAAACCAAAAACTAGAGATATTGTCTGAAAATCGTAGAGAGATTAGTAGTTTAAATAATGATATCAAAAATTTAAAGAGGGAAATTAACAATGCTGATACAATTGAGTTTGTTGAAAAAGTTGCCAGAGATGATTTGGGAATGGTAAAACCTAGGGAAATTGTGTATATTGACAAGAGTAAAGGAAGTTCTTTTAATCTCCATAGGCAAAATTAACAGGAGGATAAATAGTTTATGAGCTTAGCTGTAGGCGATGTTGTAGAAGGTGTGGTATCAAATCTAACTAAGTTTGGTGCTTTTGTGAATTTAGATAGCGGATTGACAGGTTTAGTACATATTTCGGAAATTTCTGATACTTTCGTAAAGGATGTTTCTGATGTTTTAGAAACTGGTCAAAATGTGAAAGTAAAAGTTCTTTCAATTGATGATAAGGGTAAAATAGCTTTATCAATCAAAGCCTGCATTGAAAAAAAGCCTGTACAGATAAATACTGAAAAGGTTGGTATAAATACTGAGTTTGAAGATAAATTAGCCAAGTTTTTAAAAGATAGTAACGAAAAATTGGAACAAAAAAGATCTAGGGAAAAACAAAAGACTAAGGGTAACAGGTCAAGGAATAGATTTTAATTTGAGTATAAGGACCTTTTTATGGGTCCTTATTTGTTTTTATTATTAGGATAAAATAATGGATAAAATTTTTTATGATAAAATTAAAGAAGAAAAAACCATAGAAAAAAATGATAGACTGCTTCTTGCAATTTCAGGAGGTCCTGATTCTATGTATCTTCTCTACAATGTCATAGATTTGAAGAAAGAATTTAATTTAGATTTATTAGTTTGTCATGTAAATCACGGTATCAGAGAAAATGCAAAAAATGATGAAAATTTTGTAATAGATATTTGCAAAAAGTTTAATATTAATTATAATATAAAACATGTTAATATGAATGAATACGCAAAGGAAAATAATATGAGTGCTGAGGAAGCTGGTCGTTTTCTAAGATATGAATTTTTTAAAGAGAATGCAGATGGCAGAAAAATTCTTACTGCTCATAATTTAAATGACCAAGCTGAAACTATTCTTACAAGGATTTTTAGAGGAACTGGGGTAAAAGGTTTGGCAGGAATCTTACAATTTAATAATAATATTGTAAGACCTATCTTAAATATCCCAAGGTATCAGATAGAGGATTATTTAAATAAGAATAATCTTAAATATGTGATTGATGAAACTAATTTAAAAAGTGACTATACAAGAAATCGCATAAGGATTGAGCTTATACCTTATATTGAAAAATATTTCAATCCCAATATAGTTAATACTCTAAATAGATTATCTATTAATGCCAGGGAAGAAAAAATCTATCTTGATACTATCATAGAAAAAGAATATAGAAATTCTTTTAAAGATTATTACTTTAATGTAACTTATCTTAAAACTCTTGATAAATTTATTTGCCAAGAAGTGATTAAAAAATTTTTAGAAGAAAATTTTCCTTCTTTTGTAACAAGAAAAATCATAATTGATATTTATATGTTATTGTTTAAGAATTCTGGAACATCTATAGATATATCAAAAAATATTAGGGCTAGAATCTCTTATGATAAACTATTAATAGAAAAGTATCAAAAAATTAATTATGAATCTTTGTATTTAAATTGTGGAGATAATCATAGTGATTTTGGTATAATTACACTTAAGGATAATATTTATAAAAAAGATAGATTTAACGTTTCTATTGATAAAGATAAAATAAAGGGTAATTTATATGTTCGTTCAAGAAAAAAAGGCGATAGATTTACTCCAATGGGTATGAAATCAAATAAAAAATTAAAAGATTTTTTTATAGATAAGAAAATTGATAGGGAGAAAAGGGACTCTATCGGGCTTATTTGCGATGATGAAAATATTATTTGGGTCATCGGATATGGAATAAATGATAAATATAAAATTACTGAATTTAGCAAAAATATTCTTAACATGGAGGTAAAAGATGACAGAAATTAAAGAAATTCTTTTTACTAGGGAAGAAATCCAAAAAAAAGTTCAAGAATTAGGTAAAATTATAAGCAACGATTATAAGGGTAAAAAACTTATATTGGTGGGTATTTTAAAAGGAGCTGTTCCTTTTATGGCTGACTTAATGAGAGAAATTGATCTGGATTTAGAATATGATTTTATGGATGTTTCTTCATATAGCGGAACAACATCTGTAGGGGAAGTTAGGATACTAAAGGATATTTCTACACATATTGAAGGTAAAGATGTACTTTTTGTAGAAGATATTATTGACACAGGTTTAACTTTATCATATTTGACAGACCTTTTTAAGAGTAGGGCGGCTAATAGCGTTGCTATTACTACTTTACTTTCAAAACCCAAGAGAAGAAAAATTGATATTTATGTTAAATATATTGGATATGAAATTGAGGATAAATTCGTTGTAGGATATGGTATGGATTATAATGAAAAATTCAGATCATTACCATATATTGGTGTCCTTGATGAAAGTATTCTTCATAAATAGAGGAGGAGATATATTTTGAAAAAAAGAATGGGGGGAACAATATTTTATATTGTCCTAATCATTTTATTATTTGCTACAATTAGATATTTTAGACCACCTGAACAAACTGTTGAGGAAAAAAGTGTTACTGAGTTTGTACAAGAATTAAAAAATAATAATGTTGTATCTATTACCATGGAAGAAGGTACTAATACTATAGCTCATGTTAAATTGAAAGATGACACAAGATTTATAACACTTTTACCTGATTCAGCCTCACAAGACCTTTTTAATTCATATATTTCCGATAAGGTTTCTAAGGGTGAAATTAAATATAATCTGCAACCTAAAAAAGTAACACCTTTTTATTTTGACCTCATCCCATCATTTTTGATGATAGGTGCACTGATATTTATTTGGTATAGGATTATGCAACAAAATAGTGGTGGAGGTAAGATGTCATCATTTGGAAAATCTAAAGCTAAGTTAATCAATAAAGATTCAAAAAAATTGATTACCTTTAAGGATGTTGCAGGTTTAGTTGAAGAAAAAGAAGAACTTGGAGAAATTGTTGATTTTCTGAAGAATCCAAAAAGATTTACTGAAATGGGGGCAAGAATACCTAAGGGTGTTTTACTTGTAGGTCCTCCAGGAACTGGTAAAACTTATCTTTCTCGTGCAGTAGCAGGAGAAGCTGGAGTTCCATTTTTTATAATGAGTGGTTCAGATTTCGTAGAAATGTTTGTAGGTGTTGGTGCATCGAGAGTTCGTGATTTATTTGAAGCTGCTAAGAAAAATGCACCTTGCATAATTTTCATAGATGAGATTGATGCTGTAGGTCGTAGACGTGGTGCTGGACTTGGCGGAGGTCATGACGAAAGGGAACAAACCCTTAACCAATTATTAGTAGAAATGGATGGATTTGGAACTAACGAGGGCGTTATTGTAATGGCAGCAACAAATAGGCAGGATATACTTGACCCTGCACTATTAAGACCAGGTAGATTTGATAGGATGGTTTATGTTGGTAAGCCTGATATTCGTGCTCGTGAAGCAGTTTTGAAAGTTCATTCTAAAGGTAAAAAGCTTGCAGAAGATGTTGATTTAAGACTTATTGCAAGGAGAACACCTGGATTTACCCCAGCAGATTTGGAAAATCTTATGAATGAATCAGCTTTACTTGCTGCTAGAAATGGCAACGCAAGAATAACAATGGAAGATGTTAACGAAGCTTCTATAAAAGTTCAAGCGGGACCAGCTAAAAAATCAAGAGTAGTTTCAGATAAGGAAAGAAAATTGACAGCTGTTCATGAATCAGGTCATGCTATAGTGTCACAATTTTTACCAGAAGAGCATCCAGTTCATATGATTACTATAATTCCTAGAGGACAAGCTGGAGGATTTACAGCATATGCTCCTGAGGATGATGCTTCCTTCGTAACTAAGGGTATGATGGAGTCACAAATCGTATCATTATTAGGCGGACGTGTGGCAGAATCTTTAGTTTTAGATGATATTTCTACTGGAGCATCTAATGACATACAAAGAGCTACACAAATAGCGAGGTCTATGGTTACGACATATGGTATGAGTGATAGACTTGGTACAATTAATTATGACTCAGGTGACAATGAAATATTTGTTGGCAGAGATTTAGGCCGTGAAAGACCTTATTCAGAAAGGACTGCAGCTGAAATTGATGAAGAAGTAGCAAGAATTATTAATGAAGCATATATAAAATGTAGAAATATATTGAAAGAAAATATGCCTAAGTTATTAAGACTTTCTAACGCTTTATTAGAAAAAGAAACTGTCTACAGAAAGGAATTCTTAGAAATTTTCTATGCAGATGATGAAAAAAATAAAGAAATTGTAAAAAAACAAGAAGACCAACAAGAAGAAAGTATTCTTCAAGATTCAGCACTCGATAAAGATACTTTTCAAGAAAAAGACAGTCCATTAGAAGATAAATAAATATTTAATTTTTGAATGCCTCAACATCAGTTGGGGTTTTCTTTATAGAAAATTAATTTTTATGTGATATAATTTAAAAAACTCTAATGAAAGTGAGAAAATATTAATGTTTGATTCATTAGCCCAAATAATTGAGATGTATTTACCAAGAGAACTTGCCGTAATGGTTTTGGCAATGCTTCCATATTTGGAATTGAAAGGGGCAATACCTTTTGGTATATCATTAAATTTGAAATATATAACAAGTTTTACCTTTGCATTCTTAGGATCAATAATACCTTCACCTTTTATTATTTTTTTTGTAAACAAAATCATCAAAAAAATTAAAAAGAAGGATAAATTTAGTATCTATATAAAAAAATTAGAAACTAGGATTAGGATAAAGGGGAGTAAAATAAAGAATTCAGGTATATTAGGCTTATTTATTTTTGTTATGATACCTTTACCGGGAACAGGAGTTTGGTCTGGGTCTTTGTTAGCAGGTCTATTTAACTTAAACACAAAAAAGTCTTTATTAGTTATAATCTTAGGTAATTTTTTTGCTGGGATTATAATAACACTATTAAGCTCAAGTATACATAAATTATTGTAAATAAAGACTCATGAAAGTTTAGATTTTCATGAGTCTTTAAAAAGTATTAATTCTTCTTATCTTTATTATTAGAGTTTGAATTTACATTATTATTGTTATCAGATTTTCTTCTCTTTCTTTTCTTATGAGAATTTTCATCGTTTGAATTTTCATTCTTTTTATCAATGTTGTTATTATTGTTGTCTGATTTTTTCTTTTTAGGCTTTTGTGATTCTTCGTCATCATCATTATCATCCCAATACAACTTGCTTGTGTAGTGAGGTTCTGTTCCATCTGCGAAAAGTTCTCTTCTGCCATTTACATATTTTGTATAAATTCCGTCAGGTTCCTCAAAATCTTTATCATCAAGACCTTCATGAACTTTTTTCATTATTTCCTTCCATAGGTAAGCAGCTCTATCAGAACCAAAATGCAAGGTTTGATTTTTGTCACATCCAATCCAAACAGAAGCTGTGTAGTAAGGAGTATAACCACAGAACCAAACATCTCTTTTATCAGTAGTTGTACCTGTTTTTCCGGCTACTGGCATTCCTCTGAAACTTGCATTTCTACCAGTACCTCTTTTTACAACATCTTTTAAAATATCAGTTAAAATATAAGCATTTTGCTTTGAAGTAATTTCCTTTTCATCAACGTCAGCCTTGTAAATAGTGTCGCCATTATTAGAAAGAATCTTGCTAATTAAAATAGGTTTCGAATATTTACCCTCATCAGCAAGAGTTGTATATGCTCCAGCCATTTGTAAGGGGCTTATTCCATGAGTCATACCACCAAGTGCAAGTGGAGAGAAACTCATATCATTTGTCAGTATAGTGTTTGGTTTAGATGGGTCTGGTTTAACTATAGATGTTATTCCAATACTTTCAAGAGTATCTACTACTTTATTTATTGATTCTTCATCATTATATACTTTAGGATAAGTTGAAAACTTATTACTTTTTGAATTCTTATCTACAGAAATATCTCTTAATACTTGGAAAGCACCAACGTTAGAGGATCTTATTACTAAGTTTCTAACTGTTGTCCATCCACGATAAGAATTTGCATTATTTCTCGGTGGGTTATTGAAGCCAGCACTTTTAGGTATTGGTGAATCTAAAAATACATCACCAGCAGTAGTACCATTATTAAAAGCTGTAAGGTAAACTGAAATTGGCTTGATAGAAGAACCAGGCTGTCTTTTTACTGTCGCCCTATTTAATAGTTGGCCACCACCGACTCCACGACCGCCAACTAGAGCTTTAACTTCATGAGTTTTTTGGTCAATAATAACACAGGCTACTTGAGGTTGGACTACACCAGATTTATCTGTGAATGAACCTCTATAATATTGTGGGTCAGCAACGGTTTCTTCTAATATTTTTTGAATTTCCATATTCATGGGGGTATAAATTTTAAGACCTCCATTGAATAGCTTGTTGTGCGCTTCCTCGTCACTATAACCAAGTTTTAAAAGTATTCCCTTAACTTCTTTTTGAACTAAATCAGTGTAGAAGGAAGAAATTCCATATTCACGTCTTTTTCCAATTTTTATTGTTATATCTTCATTTAAAGCTTTGTTATAATCATCTTCAGTAATGAGCTTTTGCTCAAACATTTTTTTCAAAACACGAGCTTGCCTTGTTTTGGCATTAGGATTAAATACTGCCTTATATGGAATATAGGTATTGTTTTTAATTTGAATCAAATCAAAACTATCAATTTTTCCAAGTTCCATTAACTTTTCAG
The DNA here is from genome assembly GCF_000179335.1 of Peptoniphilus sp. oral taxon 836 str. F0141. Classification (NCBI taxonomy): domain Bacteria; kingdom Bacillati; phylum Bacillota; class Tissierellia; order Tissierellales; family Peptoniphilaceae; genus Peptoniphilus; species Peptoniphilus sp. oral taxon 836. Next base: position 52,923 of record NZ_AEAA01000121.1, on the reverse strand, counting down.
AAAAATTAATTAAATTTTCTGGATTTTCATAGTTGGAATTAACATTAGGTCTTAAAACTACCTGAACATTTTCAGGGTCATCCTCTGCTTGAATTTCAGCATAATTATAAGGAGTGAATTCTTCTGGTCTATTAGTAACCCCAGCTAGCAGGGCACATTCTGCCAAAGATAAGTCCGAAACATCCTTATCGAAAAAAGAATGAGCAGCAGCTCCAACTCCAATAGTACCTTTAGAAAAAGATGCACAATTTAGGTAGGCTTCCAAGATTTGTGGTTTTGTAAGATTAGCTTCAATTTGATAAGCATAATAAATATCTGTTAATTTTCTTGGAATACTTTTAGAAGAAGATGTGTATAGATTCTTAGCAAGCTGCATTGTTATTGTTGAGGCACCTTGCTCCATGGACCTTGTTTTTATATCATGGACTAAAGCCCCTAAAACTCTTCTAAAATCAACAGCATTATGCTCGTAAAATCTTTCATCTTCAATTGCCACAAAGGCATTGGATAAATATTTGGGGAATTTATCCATAGGTACGAACTCACTGAATTCATCGTCGACCAAAGTTTGTATTAGCTGGTCATCATCAGAATAAATTCTCGATGTTTCAGCCATTATAGTCCTATAATTTGTAGGGTCAATTTCTGGTGATTTTTTAAAAATACCTAAAACAAGGGTTGTAACTATTGTTCCTACAAAGATAATAACTGCGAGAATTAATAGAAGTAAAATTTTAAAAATACTTGATAATTTTATTATTCCGTGAGGTTTATTATTACGGTTTTTATTCATAGATAACCTCCTTGTCAAATATTATAACATGATTTGTAAAAAATATATAATTAAAAATTGTAGTTATTAAAAGTTTTGATATAATAAATAAGAATAAAAAAAGACTGCATAAGCAGTCAATGAAGTATAAAGTATAAGTATTTTATAAAGCTCTTCTAATCTTTGGAGCAATTAAAGCTGCAATAACAGCTTTTCCTAAGTCGGGAATTAAGAAAGGAATCATCCCAACTGTAAATACTTTAGATGCGGTCATTGGAGTTCCTACCACTTTTGTAAGAATGACATACATGTAAGGAAGACCAATTGCATAAAAAATAACTTCTCCAATAATAAGAGCTATTAAAATTTCTGTAAATTTTGTTTTTCCGTGAGCTAGTTTAGAAATTACAAAGGCACCTATTATAAAGGCTATTAAAAATCCAAAAGTAGGTGAGAATATGTAATTTATACCTCCTTTAAATCCGGAAAATATTGGTAAACCAACAAGTCCTAGTAGGACATAGGATAATACACTTAAGGCTGCATATTCAGGTAAAAGTAATAAGCCTGCCATAAAAACAAAAAAGTTTTGTAAAGTGAAGGGTATGGGTCCAATAGGAATACTGATAAAGGCTCCTATGGCAATAAGTGCTGCCAAAAGTGCTGTTTTAGTTAAGTCTTTTGTTTTAATTCTCATAAATACCTCCCTGAATTATTGTATTTAATGTTTACCTAAATGTCAATAGAGTTAACTTAAATAATTTGATTTTACTTTTTGGGGTATTAATTAATATAAAATTTTGAAGGTGATAAAAATGTTATTAGTAATTGATGTAGGAAATACCACAATTGTATATGGAGTTTATAAAGATAATGAGTTAGTTCATGATTTCAGAATTTCAACTGATAAGATAAGAACTAGCGATGAATATGGATTGATTTTCATGAATTCATTAACTCATTCAAATATAGACCCATCTGTCATATATGATGTAATAATTTCATCAGTAGTGCCAAACTTAACCCATACCTTATCCTCAATGTCTATTAAGTTCTTCAACAAAAAGCCGACTTTCGTCAGCTCAGAGCTTAAATTAGGACTTAATATTAATTATGATAATCCAAAGGAAGTAGGAGCTGATAGGATAGTAAATGCTGTTGCGGTTATTAAACTCTATAAAATACCCGCAATTATTATTGATATTGGAACTGCAATGACTTTTTGTATAATAGATGAAGATAAAAATTATCTTGGTGGAATGATTCTTCCAGGTATAGGAATATCATCAGAAGCTCTTTTCCAAAGAACTTCCAAACTACCCAAGATAGAAATTATTAAGCCTGAAGTTTTAATATCACCAAATACAGTAGGTGCAATACAGTCAGGTCTTTATTATGGTTATACAACTATGCTTGATGGAATTATAGAAAAAATTTTAGAAAATAAAAATTGGAGAAATGATGAAGTTTCAATAATTGCTACTGGTGGTTTTTCTAATCTTTTATGTTCAGATTCTAAGTATAATATAATTATAAATAGAGATTTAACTTTGGAAGGTTTAAAAATTATATACGATATGAATAATTAGGTGATACTTTGATTAAATTTTTCATGGCTCCAATGGCAGGATATACAGATAGAGCCTTTAGACAATTAATCTATGAAAATGGACTAGACCATGCAGTTACAGAAATGGTTTCTGCAAAGGCCTTGTGTTTTAATGACAGAAAAACTCTTGAACTTCTAAAAAAATTTCCTGGAGAAAAAAATACAGGTGTTCAGATTTTCGCCTCTGATGTCGAATCTATTTCTAAAGCTTCATATTTATTAAATGATTTTGATTTTTCTTATATAGATATTAATATGGGCTGTCCAGCTCCTAAAATTGTAAAAAATGGTTGCGGATCAGCCTTGATAAAAAATCCAAACCTAGTTTATGAATTGGTTAAGGGTGCAGTTAAAAATTCAAACAAGAAGATTAGTATAAAGACTAGAAAATCTTTCGATAACACCCTATCTCTTGATATAATTAGAGCCGCCCAAGATGCAGGAGCCTTTGCAGTTACTGTTCATCCACGCTCAAGAGAAGAATATTATAAAAATAAAAGTGATTGGCAATATTTAATTAAGATCAAAAAATTCTTAACTATACCTCTTATAGGTAATGGGGATATTTTAACTGTTGAAGATGCTTTATATAAAATAAAAAAATATGATGTTGATGGTATAGCAATAGGTAGGGGTGCAATTGAAAATCCTTTAATTTTTTCACAAATTAAAAAAGCTTTAAAGGGTGAAAAATATGAAGAATTAAATTTTAATCAGAGGATTGATATATTATTAAGGCATTTATATTTGGAAGTTAATTATAAGGGACAAAGACAGGCAATCCTAAATATGAGAAAAACTTATGCTTATTATTTAAAAAATTTAAAAAATTCTAAAGAAATTAGGAATAAATTAAACGTTGAAAATGATTATACAAATGTCGTAAAAATTTTAGAAGAATATAGGGAACAAATGCGATAATTTAAAAGATTCTTGACTTTTAGGGCTACATTTACTATAATTAATTACATTAAATTGACTGATAGGCGTTTAGCGCCTTATTTTTTATACAATAGAGGAGAGATATTAGTGGATAAAGATATATTTTTTACTCCTGAAGGTTTGGAAAAAATCGAAAATGAAATCGAATACTTAAAAACTGTCAGAAGAAAAGAAGTTGCTGAAAGAATTAAAGTTGCTTTAGGATATGGTGACTTGTCCGAAAATTCCGAATACGATGAAGCTAAAAATGAACAAGCTTACGTTGAAGAAAGAATAGCAAAACTTGAAATGATGGCAAGAAATGCCAAAGTTATTGATGAAAAAGATTTAAACCACGATATGGTTAATGTTGGTTCAACTGTTGTGGTTAAAGATTTAGATTCAGGAGATGAAGATGAATATACCATAGTTGGATCTGCCGAAGCAGACCCATTATCAGGAAAGATTTCTAATGAATCTCCAGTTGGTGCTGGACTTATAGGATTAAAAGTTGGAGATATAACTGAAATAGAAATCCCTGACGGAATTATAAAGTATAAAGTTTGTGCCATTAGTTTTTAGGAGGAACTATGAAAAATACAAATAAAGATAATCTAAATGAAATTCTTGTTATGAGAAGACAAAAACTTGAAGAATTGAGAAAAGAAAATAAAGATCCCTTTATTTTTGAAAAATATGATGTAGACTCCTATTCAAAAGATATTCAAGATAATTTTGAAGAATTTGATGGGAAAGATGTTTGTATCGCTGGTCGTGTGATGAGTAAAAGAAGACACGGCAAAATTTGTTTTTTGGACTTACAAGATTACAAGGGACGTATTCAAGTTTTTGCTAGAAAAGATATCCTTCTTGAAAATTATGAAGACGTTAAGGGTCTTGATATGGGAGATATAATTGGAGTTAAGGGTAAAGTTTTCAAAACTGAAGCTGGAGAAGTTACAGTTAATGCAGAAAAACTTGATCTTCTTTCTAAATCTCTTCAAATTTTACCGGAAAAATTCCACGGACTTAAGGACCCAGACTTAAGATACAGACAAAGGTATGTAGATTTAATAGTTAATCCGGAAATTAAAGAAGTATTTTTAAAGAGAACTAAGATTATAAAAGCGATAAGGCAATACCTTGATGATAAAGGATTTATTGAAGTTGAAACACCAATCCTTGGTACAGTAGCTGGTGGAGCTAATGCTAGACCATTCTTAACTCATCACAATACTCTTGATATTGATATGCAACTTAGAATAGCCAATGAACTATTTTTAAAAAGATTAATTGTTGGTGGTTTTGATAAGGTTTATGAAATGGGAAAAATGTTTAGAAACGAAGGAATGGACACTAGACATAATCCTGAATTTACTAACATAGAACTTTATCAAGCTTATGTTGACATGGATGAAATGATGGCTATAACAGAAAATATTTTTGAATACGCAGCTCAAAAAGTCTTAGGAACAGATAAAATAACTTACCAAGGCACAGAAATTTCTTTAAAAGCACCATGGAGAAGAATGTCAATGATTGAAGCTGTTAAAGAATATGCAGGGGTAGATTTTGACAAGGTACAAACGGATGAACAAGCTCAACAACTTGCAAAAGAAAAAGGCGTAGAAGTCGAAGAAGGATCAAGCTGGGGTAAAATCTTATCAGAATTTTTTGAAACATTCTGTGAAGAAAAATTAGTTCAACCAACATTTATAACTGGTCATCCAGTAGATATTTCACCACTTGCTAAAAAGGATCCAAAAGACACAAGACTTACAAGAAGATTTGAAGCCTTTATTAATACATGGGAATTTGCTAATGCTTTTTCAGAACTTAATGATCCAATAGACCAAAGAGAAAGATTTGAAGCCCAAGTTCGTGAACATGAAAAGGGAGATGAAGAAGCTCATCCAATGGATAGCGACTTTATTAATGCAATAGAAGTTGGTCTTCCTCCAACAGGTGGTTTGGGAATTGGTGTCGATAGAATGATAATGTTATTAACTGATCAACCAAGCATAAGAGATATAATATTATTCCCAACAATGAAGCCAATAGGCTTAGAAAAGGCAGAAAATGGGGGTTTTTCAAAAGAAACTTACGAAACTTACGACAAACTTACGACAGAAGAAATTGACCTTTCAAAAGTGAAAGTTGAACCATTATTTGAAGATATGGTAGACTTTGAAACTTTCTCAAAATCTGATTTTAGAGTTGTAAAGGTTAAATACTGCGAAGAAGTTCCTAAGTCAAAAAAACTTTTGAAATTTACATTAGATGATGGTTCTGAAAAAGAAAGAGTTATTTTATCTGGTATTAAGGAATATTACAGCGCAGAGAGCTTAATTGGAAAGACACTACTTGCAATTTGTAATCTTCCTCCTCGTAAGATGATGGGAATCGACTCAGAAGGTATGATTATATCTGCAATTTGTGAGTATGACGGTGAAGAAAAACTTAACTTAATAATGCTGGATGATAATATTCCAGCAGGATCAAAATTATATTAAAGGACACGCTAATTATGAAACTGGGGTTTGTTATGAATCCCAGTTTAATTTTTAGGAGTATGTATGAGATGGATAATTAGAATAATTTTATTACCGATAAGATTAGTGTTGAGTTTGCTCATAGCTTTTTTAACCTTCATATTAAGTTTGAGTACTGCGTTGTTAAGCGTAGTTTCTACTTTGATTTTTATAATTGGAATAGCTAGCATTTTTCAAGGAGACAAGCAAATTGTAATTGAAGCACTAATATTAGCATTTTTATTTAGTCCATTTGGATTACCTAAATTAGGTATATATGTTATTGGATTATTAGAATTATTAAACTATACAATAAAATCAATTTGAAGAAAAATAAATATAAGACAACCGTAGACGATAGAAAGCAATAATTCTGTCGTCTTTTTTTATTTCAAAGAAAGGAGGTAGGAATGAATTTTGATTATTTTTATAATAGGCAATCTGAAATGTATAACTTCATTAGGTTGCCTATGGTATTAATGGAAGATGAAATTTTTGAGAGCATTTCTATTGAAGCTAAAGTTTTGTATTCATATATGCTTAATCGAATGGGTCTTTCATATAAAAATGGCTGGATAGATGAAGACGGAAAAGTCTTTATTTATTACACAATTGAAAGTATAAAAGATCAATTTAATTGTGCAAGTGAAAAAGCAAATAAATTAATAGCTGAACTTGATATTAAATCAGGGATAGGACTGATTGAAAAGAAAAGACAAGGACTGGGAAAGCCTAACAGAATTTATGTTAAAGACTTTATGAGCATATTTAATAATATGGAATTAAAAAATCAAGAAGTTCGAAAAACAAAATTCCAGAAGTTCGATAATCGAAATTCAAGAGATTCGAATATCGAAAGTCAAGATTTTCGAAAATCGGAAGGTAACTATAACAATATTAGTAATAATGAGTTAAGAAATAATGATTTTAGTAAAGGGCAAAAACCTTATGGAATATATAAAAATATATTTTTGACTGATGAAGAATATAAGGACTTAACAAATGAGTTAGGAAGTAGAATTAATGAATACATTGATAGATTATCGTCATATATGAAAGCAAATAACAGAGAATATCAAGACCACAAGGCAACGATAATTAATTGGTATCTTAATGATCAGGCAAAAAACGTTAATGACAAGTCAACAAGAAAAATGAATTATGATATAGGAGAGAGTTTATGACAAGTTTAAAAGATTTTGTATTAAGAGAAAATGATATTGAAAGAAATGGGCATATCTATTGCAAGGTATGCGGTAAAAGAGTCGATGGAGAATTACTTGACCTTGGCTTTACAAAGTTTATTCCCAGAATTAAATGCGAATGTGAAATAAAAAGAGATAAGGCAAATGAAGAAAGAGAAAGACTGATGAAAATATCATCATTGAAAAGAGATTGCTTCTCATCGCCGCTCCAACACCAATATACTTTTGAGAAATACTTAAATGAAAAAGGTCAAGCTTTCAAGGTTGCTTACAATTATGCTAAAAGTTTTGAACAAATGAAGGAAGACAATGTTGGACTTTTATTTTATGGAGATGTTGGCAGTGGAAAAACTTACCTTGCTTGTTCTATTGCAAATGAATTAATTGAAAGAGAACAAGTTAAAGTTAAGATTATGAATTTATCTCAGGTTATAAATCAAATACAAAAATCTGCATTTAAGCTAGATTCAAATGAAATTATAGATAACCTATCAAACATTTCGTTGTTAATTTTAGATGACCTTGGAATTGAAAGGGATACATCTTATGCAAGAGAACAAGTATATAACATTATAAACTCAAGATACTTAAAGGGTAGGCCGACAATTTTTACTACAAACTTATCATTGGAAATTATTCAAAATCCAGACATTGACCTTGAGTATCAGAGAATATATTCAAGAATACTTGAAATGACAATACCAGTTAAAGTTACGGGAGAAGATTTTAGAAGAAAAATCCATCAAGAGAAGTTAAGAAAATACAAAGAGTTACTTTTATATGGAGGTGGAATAGATGATTAATGAAGAAGTATCAAGGTCAAGTCTTAATCTTGAAGTAAGACTTGCAAAAGCAACAAGTAAAGCAATTCTTGATGCCTTAAAGAAAGTACACAAGCAAATAGAAGAACAAGGAGGTTTGAAAAATGTAATAAAAAATAACGGAGAAGAAGTAAAACTAAAAGATATGGTTAAAAAGGGACAGTTAGAAGAAATTAATCTAAAAGATCCTGAGTTAAAAGAACTAAAGAAAATTTTAAATAAACACGGAGTGAAGTTTTCTGTTATGAAAGATAAGGAAACTGGTAACCACTCTGTGTTTTTTCAATCTAAGGATATAAAAGTAATGGAACACGCCTTTAAAAAAGCAGTTAAGGCTTCTGAAAGAAAGGCCGATAGAAAAGATTCAATAACGAAGACTATAAATAAGTTTAAAGATATGGCTAAGGACACCATTAGTAAAGATAAAGTTAAAAATAAACATAAGGAGCAAAGCTTATGATAAGTAATCTAAAAACATTTGAAAATAAAAATTTTGGGAAACTCACTGTTATAGAAAAAGACGGTGAGTTTTTCTTTATAGCAAATGAAGTAGCAACTATGCTAGGATATGTCAATCCAAGAAAAGCTGTTTATGACCATGTAGATGAAGAAGATAAGGGTGTAACGAAATGGAACACCCCTGGAGGAATACAGAATATTTCAATAATTAACGAATCAGGATTGTATTCACTTATCCTCTCATCAAAACTACCACAAGCAAAAATATTCAAAGCTTGGGTAACTAGAGAAGTCTTACCAAGTATTAGAAAGAATGGAGGATATATATTAGGGCAAGAAAAGAAAACTAATGAAGATCTACTTGCAGATGCAATTCTTGTAGCCAATAGAATTATTGCCGAAAGAGAAGAAGAAATTGAAGAATTAAGACCAAAGGCAGATTATTATGATAAATTAGTAGATTATAACCTACTTACAAACTTTAGAAATACTGCCAAAGAGTTAGGAATACCACAAAATCAGTTTATAAGTTTTCTAATGGATAAGGGATTAATTTATAGAGATAAGAAAAAGAAGCTATTACCTTATGCAGATAAGAACAAGGGATATTTTGAAGTCAAGGAATGGGTTGATCCACTAGGCACACTTGTAGGCATACAAACATTGATAACACCAAAGGGAAGACACTACCTACTAATTTTATTAGATAGTGAAGGTTTCTACCATGAATAAGATATTGGAAGCCATTCTTTCTGATATTAAAAACCTAATTAAAATAGACAACCCAAAGAAATTTATATTATCAAACATTCCCTATCTATCATTCTTCTATATTGGAAATATTTTTTCTAAGCACATCAATTCTTATGTAGGAGGAGATATTATTGATAGAATAATGGTGGGAATTTCTGATATAGGAACTTTATCCTATATACCAAGTATTAATCCAAGGGACTTGTTAGTAGGTATTTCAGTTGCTGGTCTTGTAAAGTTAATTGTTTATAGTAAAGGTAAAAATAAAAAGAAATATAGGCAAGGCAAGGAATATGGATCTGCAAGATGGGGAGAAAGCAAGGATATTGCTCCATATATTGACCCTAAGTTTGAAAACAATGTTCTTATAACTAATACTGAAAGACTTACAATGAACTCAAGACCTAAAAACCCTAAATATGCTAGAAATAAAAATGTATTAGTAATAGGAGGTTCTGGATCAGGTAAGACAAGATTTTATGTAAAGCCAAATCTAATGCAAATGCACTCTTCCTATGTAGTAACAGACCCTAAAGGTACACTTGTGTTAGAGTGTGGAAAAATGCTATATGAAAATGGATATGACATAAAGATTTTAAACACAATAAACTTTAAAAAATCTATGAAATACAATCCCTTTGCATACTTGAGAAGTGAAAAAGATATTTTAAAACTTGTCCAAACAATTATCGCCAACACCAAGGGAGATGGAGAAAAGGCAGGAGAAGATTTTTGGGTAAAGGCTGAAAAGTTATATTACACTGCCCTCATCGGTTATATCTATTATGAAGCACCAGAAGAAGAAAAGAACTTTAAGACACTTTTGGATATGATTGACGCAAGTGAAGTCAGAGAAGATGACGAAACCTATATGAACCCAATTGATAGGCTCTTTGAAGCTCTTGAAAAGAAAGATCCAAGTCATTTTGCAGTTAAGCAATATAAGAAATATAAACTGGCAGCAGGAGTAATAGAATTAAGGAGAACACTTAATCACTATTTTAGTGAAATATGTACTTCTTAATTCTTTTTTTATTGAAAAATTAAGAGAAAGGGGGTAAAAATGAGGAATTTTGAAAAGATAACAGCACTCTATGAGAGATTAAGTCGTGATGATGAACTGCAAGGAGAAAGTAACTCTATCATCAATCAGAAAAAAATATTGGAAGAATACGCAAGCAAAAATAACCTGTCAAACATTATTCACTTTACAGATGACGGAATCAGCGGAACACAGTTTGACAGACCGGGATTTATGGCAATGATGAACGGAGTCAATCAAGGAAATATTGGTTGTATCATTGTAAAAGATATGAGCAGACTTGGCAGAGATTATCTCAAAGTCGGTCAATGTATGGAGATACTAAGACAAAAGGGCGTAAGACTAATCGCTATCAATGATAATGTAGATAGTTTTTACAGAGAAGATGATTTTACTCCCTTTAGAAATATCATGAATGAATGGTATGCAAGAGATACATCAAGAAAAATACAATCGACTTTCAGGTCAAAAGGCGAAAGTGGGAAACATACTGCAAGCACACCGCCTTATGGCTATATCAAAGATGAAAAAGATAAAAACAAATGGATAGTAGATGAAAAAGCAGCAGAGATAGTAAGGCGAATATTTAACCTGACCATGCAAGGCAATGGTCCGTATCGAATAGCAAAGATATTGGAGAGTGAAAAAGTAGATATACCCGCCTATCATCAACAGAAATTAGGCTATGGACTATATCAAAGCAAAAACTTTGAACATCCCTATCGTTGGTGCAGCTCAACAATAGCAAGCATTTTAAAGAAACAGGAATACTTGGGGCATACAGTCAATTTCAAAACAAGAAAGCACTTCAAGGACAAAAAAAGCAAATATGTATCCGAGGATAACTGGCTTATTTTTGAAAATACACACGAGCCAATCATAGACCAAGAAACCTTTGATAATGTGCAAAGGATAAGAGGAAATGTAAAAAGGTATCCTGACGGTTGGGGAGAATATCACCCACTCACAGGACTAATGCATTGTGCAGATTGTGGGAGCAAGATGTATGTTCATAGAACAAGCAATTATAAGAATATTCCCTATTACACTTGCAGTGCCTATACCAAAACACCTTGTGGCACACTTTGTCCATCAGCACACAGAATAAAAGCAGAAGCGGTCTTAAACCTTATTAGGGAAACACTAAAAGATATTAAAAAATACCTTAATGAAGATAATGAAGCCTTTATCCGTTCCATTCAAAATGAAATGGAAGAAAAGGAAAAAATAGAGATAGAAAAGAAACGCACAAGGCTTATTGACAGCAAAGGAAGATTACAGGAATTAGAAAGACTGATGTGTCGTATCTATGAAGATATGATCCTTAACAAAATACCAAATAGCAGATATGAAATACTAAATAACCAATATGAAACGGAGCAGATAACTTTAAGTAAAGAAATTAAGGATTTGGAGCAGCAGGTATCAAGATATGAAAAAGAAACAGACAGAGCTAAAAAATTTATATCTCTTATCAGTCGTTATGAAAACTTTGATGAACTTACAACCACAATGATAAATGAGTTTGTAGAAAAGATTGTCGTACATGAAAGAGATAGAAAAGGAAGTCAGACATCAAAGCAAAAGATAGAAATTTACTTTAATTTCATAGGCAATTATGAACTGCCACAGGCGGAGTTAAGTGATGAAGAAAAACAAAAACTTGAGGAAGAAGAAAGAAAAATAAAGAAAAGAAAAGACAAGCTACATCAAAATTACCTGAAACGAAAAGCAAGCGGAAAACAGAAAGAGTATGAAGATAAATATAAGGCAAGGAGAGAACAGAAGAAACAGGAGAAAATAAAGGTTTTGAAAAGAGTGGGGATACCGGTGAGTGAGTATATAAAAACAAATATTTAAACCTATCTTGACAAATATTGAATTTTGATTTATTATTAAATATATATTCAGTATTGGAATAGAAAGAGGTGTGCTATGGCACAAGTATTAAAAGAAGAAGTTAGAAATAGAATACTCGAAGCAGCAGAAAAAGTATTTTATAAAAAGGATTATAGAGGTGCCAAATTAACAGAAATTGCAAAAGAAGCAGATATTCCTGTGGCACTCATTTATACCTATTTCAAAAATAAGGAAGTTTTGTTTGATGCAGTAGTAAGTTCTGTTTATATAAACTTCGAGTCAGCTTTTAATGAGGAAGAATCTTTGGAAAAAGGTTCTGCTTCTGAAAGGTTTGATGAGGTTGGAGAAAATTATATTCATGAACTTTTAAAAGATCGTAAGAAGTTAATTATTTTAATGGATAAAAGCTCAGGTACAAAGCATACAGAAGCAAAACAAAAACTCATATCACAAATGCAGGTTCATATTGAAGTAAGTTTAAAAAGACAATCGAAACAGGAATATGATCCAATGCTTGCCCATATTTTAGCCAGTAACTTTACAGAGGGACTTCTTGAAATAGCAAGGCATTATCAAAGTGAAAAGTGGGCAAAAGATATGCTAAAACTTATTGCAAGGTGTTATTACAAGGGAGTGGAATCCCTATAATCAGCACAAAAAAATAGACTTTGCGTAATCAGCAAAGTCTTAATTTAAACCTTAATACTGAATTAAAATTCAATATTATTCAATTTTGAAAGGAGAGTTGTTCATGCCGGAAAAAGAATTAAGAAAAAAAGTGATTGGGAAAAACGGTTTATCCAATTCACTTCTTGCTTTAAAAATAGTATTTGATTTGATACCACAAATCTTACTCGTATATTTGATTAGTTCTTTAATTACAAACAATATTAACGAAGGTAATTTAAAGTATATATTTTTGGGAATCTTTATATCGTTTGTATTAAAAGGAGTGTTTTATTATTTTGCAACAAAGGTTGCCCATGAGAAAGCATACGAAAAATTAACAGAACTTAGGTTAGATATTATCGGTCATCTGGAAAAACTAAGTTTGGGATTCTTTAAAGAACATAATACAGGAGAGCTTACCAACATTGTCCAACATGATGTAGAACAAGTGGAAGTATATCTTGCTCATGGTCTCCCTGAAATAATGTCAGTTACACTTCTGCCTACCATTATTTTTGTAGCTATGATTTTTGTGGATTGGCGTCTTGCTCTTGGGATGATTGCCGGAGTTCCACTCATGTATTTGGTAAAAGTTCTTTCACAGAAAACAATGGATAAAAACTTTGCGATTTACTTCAATCATGAAAACAGAATGAGAGAAGAGCTAATGGAATATGTAAAAAATATTTCTGTGATTAAGGCTTTTGCTAAAGAAGAGGAAATTAGTGAAAGAACATTAAAAACGGCAAGAGAATATATTTACTGGGTTAAAAAGAGCATGGGGATGGTTACAATTCCAATGGGACTCATTGACATATTTATGGAAATTGGAGTGGTTATTGTCATGATTTTGGGAAGCATATTTCTTTATCATGGAAATATTACAACGCCTAATTTTATCCTTGCCATTATTTTATCGTCTGCTTTTACTGCTTCTATAAGTAAGACAGCTACATTGCAACATTTTTCTATTGTGTTTAAGGAAGCGTTAAAGGCGATAGGGAAAGTATTAACAGTTCCACTTCCAAACAAAAAGACAGAACAAGGTTTAGAATTTGGAAACATAGAATTTAAAGATGTGAATTTTGCATACGGAAAAGATAGCTTTGAGCTTAAAAATATCAATTTGAATTTTAAGAAAAATAGTTTGAACGCCTTTGTAGGAGCAAGCGGTTGTGGAAAGAGTACGGTATCTAATTTGCTTATGGGATTTTGGGATGCAGATGAAGGACAAATACTGATAAATGGAAAAGATATAAAAGAATATAGTCAAGAAAATATCTCAATGCTGATTGGTAGTGTGCAACAAGAAGTTATCCTTTTTGACTTAAGTATTTTTGAAAATATAGCAATTGGAAAACTAAATGCAACAAAAGAAGAAGTCATAGAAGCTGCTAAAAAAGCAAGATGCCATAATTTTATTTCAGCATTGCCAAATGGATATGAAACACGAGTAGGTGAAATGGGAGTTAAGTTATCCGGTGGAGAAAAACAAAGAATCTCTATAGCAAGAATGATACTGAAAAATGCACCGATTTTAATATTAGATGAAGCAATGGCGGCTGTTGATAGTGAAAATGAAAGACTTATCGGCGAAGCAATTGACGATTTAAGCAAGGATAAAACCATCATTACAATTGCTCATCATCTAAATACGATTAGAGATTCAGACCAAATTATTGTTATGGATAAGGGTGTTGTTCTTGATGCAGGAAGCCATGAAGAGCTGATGAAAAGATGTGATTTTTATAAGGATATGGTTGAAGCACAGAACAAGGTAGATAGATGGAATTTGAAAGAGGTGGTAACAGAAAATGTTTAGAGAAATGTTAAAACTACTTACAAAAACTGGCAAGAGAGATTTGATTATATCGAGTGTATTCTTTGCCCTTTATGGACTAAGCTCCATAGCTATGATTGTGATCGTATTTTCTATACTGTTCCAAATATTCGATGGAACGAGCTTAGCAAGTCTATATAAATATTTTATTGCGATTGGATTACTTGTAGTGTTCAAAGGTATTTGTAATATGGTTGCAGATATGAAAAAGCATAGTGCAGGTTTTGATATTGTTCAGCAAATCAGAGAACGCATGATTATCAAATTAAAAAAATTCAGCTTAGGATTTTATACCAACGAAAGACTGGGCGAGATCAATACAATTTTACACAAAGATGTTGATAATATGTCCCTTGTTGTAGGACACATGTGGTCAAGAATGTTTGGTGATTTTTTGATAGGTGCAGTCGTATTTGTTGGTCTTGCAAGTATTGATTTCAAACTTGCTATTATTATGGCTGTATCTGTTCCGATTGCACTTATCTTTCTATATCTGACAATTAAGCAATCTGAAAAAATAGAAAATCAGAACAACTCAGCACTTCTTGATATGGTTAGCTTATTTGTTGAATATGTTAGAGGAATACCTGTACTAAAGAGTTTTTCAAACAATAAGAGCTTAGATAATGAGCTTATGAACAAAACGAAAAAGTTCGGAGAAACAAGTAAAGCAGCTTCAAGATTCAAGGCAAAACAGTTATCTATATTTGGTTTTTTACTGGATATTGGATATTTAGTTCTTTTAATTGCAGGAGCAATACTTGTTATAAAGGGAAATCTCGATGTGCTTAATTTTATTATCTTTGCGGTAATTTCAAAAGAGTTTTATAAGCCGTTCGCTTCTATGGAACAACACTATATGTACTATGTTTCGGCGGTAGATAGTTACGAAAGACTTTCAAGAATTTTATATGCAGATGTAATCCCGGATAAAGTGAATGGAATTGTTCCGAAAGATAATGATATAGCTTTTGAAAACATAGATTTTTCCTATGAAAAAGATGAATTTAAAATGGAAAAATTGAGTTTTTCTATTGCTGAAAAAACAATGACAGCCTTAGTTGGAGAATCAGGTAGTGGAAAGACTACTATAACAAACTTACTTCTAAGATTTTATGATGTGCATAAAGGGAAAATTACACTCGGAGGAACTGATATAAGGGATATTCCTTATGATGAGCTTTTGGATCGTATCAGTATTGTCATGCAAAATGTTCAACTATTCGATAACACGATTGAAGAAAATATTAGAGTAGGTAAAAAAGGAGCTACAAAAGAGGAAATCATTAAAGCTGCAAAGAAGGCAAGGATACATGATTTCATTATGAGCTTACCAAAAGGTTATGAAACTGATATTGGCGAAAATGGAGGAATTTTATCAGGTGGACAAAGACAAAGAATATCTATTGCAAGAGCTTTTCTAAAAGATGCACCGATTTTAATTCTTGATGAAATGACAAGTAATGTTGATCCTGTAAACGAATCTTTGATACAGGATGCTATTACAGAACTTGCAAAGAATAGAACTGTACTTGTAGTGGCTCATCATTTAAAAACAATTCAAAAAGCTGACCAAATTCTCGTATTTCAAAAAGGAAATTTACTTGAAAAAGGAAAGCATGGCGAACTTCTTGCAAAAAATGGTTACTACACAAAATTATGGAAAGCTCAGTATGAGGTATAACCATGATTTTGCTAAAAAATGTTTATTATGAATGGGAAGATGGACGAACTGCTTTAAAAAATGTCAATCTTGAAATTAGAAAAGGTGAATTTGTTTTAATTTCAGGGAAAAGTGGAAGTGGTAAAAGTACTCTTGGAAGTGTGATGAATGGTCTTATTCCACATTATTACAAAGGCAAAATGAAAGGGGAAGCCTTTGCGTCCGGAAAAGATATAAGCAAATTATCGCTTCATGAAATAGGGCATATTGTAGGGACTGTATTTCAAGATCCAAGAAGTCAATTTTTTACGACAACGACAGATGAAGAAATAGCTTTTGGGCTTCAAACCATTTGCAAATCAAGAGATGAAATAAAACAGAGAGTAGAAGAAGTATATGCAGAACTGGATATTGAGGAACTGAAAGGAAAATCTGTTTTTGAATTATCAAGCGGACAGAAACAAAAGATAGCTATTGCAAGTATCTATGCGATGAATCCGAAAGTTTTAATTTTAGATGAACCTTCAGCAAATTTGGATATGAAAGCAACATTTGACCTATTTTTAATTTTGGAAAAATTAAAGAAAAAAGGAACAACAGTTGTTCTAATTGAACATCGTTTGTACTATGTAAAATCTTTATTTGACCGTTTTCTTTTGGTGAAAGATGGAGAAATTGCACTGGACTTGAGTCGGGAAGAAGTTATTCATCTTGAAGGGGAGTTTTGGGATGAGAATGGACTAAGAACTCTTGAATTAGAAGAATATAGGATAAGTGAGAAGAAAGACTCATATCAATTAAATGATGAAAGTATAAACGGAAAAGGCTTGAGATTTTGCTATCCGAATGTAGCTAAGGATGGAAAGAAGCAAAAACAGTACATTTTAAATCATCTTGATTTTAATATGGAGTGCGGAATAGCCATTGGTCTTATCGGCTTAAATGGTACCGGAAAAACTACCTTTGCAAGAGTGATTTCAGGACTTGAGAAGATAAAAGAGGGGAAGATATGGACGGGGAAAGATAATTCGCTTAATCATAAAGATTTAATGGATATGTCATATTTTGTCTTTCAAGATTCAGACTATCAGTTGTTTTCGGAAAGTGTACTTGATGAAATGCTGCTTGGTATTTCAAGTAAAGATAAAAAAGAAAATACTCAAAAGGCAAAGTCTATTTTGAATGTACTTGGCTTAGATAAATACATTGATAAGCATCCGTTTGCTTTATCAAGAGGAGAAAAACAAAGACTCACAATAGCTTGTGGAATGATGAAACAGGCAAAAGTTTTTATCTATGATGAACCAACATCAGGTTGTGATAAAGACTCAATGCTTTCAGTGGCAAAATTAATTGAAGAACAATTAAAAAATGGAACAACAGTTTTGGTGATAAGTCATGATTTTGAGTTTTTAGCGAACACAGTGAGTAAGCTCTGGGTAATGGGAGATGGAAAAATAGAAAGTGTTTTGAATATGAGTGAAAGTAATAAAATTCTCATATTGGACAAGATGAGAGGAGGTAGATAACTTGATGGATAGAAAAACAGTCGATCCGAGAATAAAACTTACTCTACTTCCAATTGTTGGATTTACGAGCTTTTTTATAAGCGATACAATTCTACTTTTCGGACTGATTCTCTTTGCCTTTTTTCTGTATGTATACAGCAGTATGTGGAAAAGAGCATTACGCTTTATTTTGTTTTTTGTGATTTTATACTGCATAGAGTTATGGCTTGGAAAGTTTTGTGAAGCAAGTATCGTATTTGCAATATATATGTTTATTTACTTTGCATCAAGGATGACCTTAATTGCTATGTTTGGTGGATATATAACAAAGACTACAAGTGTAAGTGAAATGCTTGAAGCATTAAATAGAATGAAAGTACCAAGAAGCATTGGTATACCTTTTAGTGTTTTGCTTAGGTTTGTACCAACTATAAAAATAGAACTCAAGGCATTAAAAGAGAATATGAAGATTCGAGGAATCGTAACAAGTAGATTTTTCCCCTTGCTACATCCAATTAAATATATTGAATATACGCTTGTTCCGCTTTTAATGAGAATGATTAAGATTTCAGATGAACTGTCAGCTTCAGCACTCATTAGAGGACTTGATAGTGATGAGAACAGGGTTACATTAACAAAATTGAGGTTTAGAACAACGGATTTGTTGATTGGACTATTAGGAGCTTTGATGATTGCTCTTGTGATAGTAATACAGAAAATTTATTAGGAGGACTTTTATGAAAAACAAATTAAATGGTCGTGATTTTATTACAATCGGAATCTTTAATGCAATTGGAATTGTCATATACATGGCGGTTGCATTTGCTATGGCAACAACAGTGATTGGAGGATTTATTGCTTCAGGAGTTAGCTTTATGGTAGCTGCTACCGTTTATATCCTTATGGCTTTGAAAGTTAAAAAGAAGGGCGTATTTACAATATCAGGAACGCTTCTTGGTTTAATTGCATTGTCAGGAGGACATTTGCCTCATGCAGTCTTTGCTGTAATCGGTGGAATTATATGTGATTTGATTATAGGAAATTATGAGAGCAAGGGACGAATGATTATTGGATATGGGATATTTGCATTAGCGGATTTTTTAGGGACAGTAATTCCTGTGATTTTATTCGGAACAGCTTCTTTTGTGGAAAGAGCATCAAAATGGAAAATGAGTGAAGCACAAATAAATGAAGCATTATCTTATTTCAAAGTTTCATGGGCAGTAGGCTTTGCCTTGATAACATTTGTTCTTGCTTGCATAGGAGCATTCGTTGCAACAAAGATACTCAAAAAGCATTTTGAAAAAGCAGGAGTGATTTAATAATAAATTTACTTAGGAGGGAAAATAATGGAGGGATAATTATGTCAAAACTTATAGTTTCGGTTTTCACAGAACGATATAATTATCCTTTTTTATTCTTGGAATTGCTTACACATAGCAATAATACTTTACCAGAAACGACCAAATAGAAAATTATATAAAACATTAGTTTTTAAGCCGAGAGGACTTTTTACGCCAAAGTGTAGAAGTCCTCCTTTTTTATTCTCAAAACCAAAACAGAGAACTTAAAAAGGAGGATGACTAAGTGGCAAAGAAAGAATATTACCTTTATGTAAAAGGCAAAGCCGTACCTGTAAGTGAAGAAGTCTACAAAGCCTATTGGAAGATAACAGAGCATGAAAAGTATCTCCAAAGAAAAGATTGGAAGCATAATGTAATACCATTTTCGGCACTGGATCATGATGGACACTTTGTAGATAACATCATAGATGAAAAGATAGACTTAGAAAAAATTGTAGAAGTAAAAATGCGAATTGAAGAACTTCATAAAGCATTAAATACTCTTACAAAAGAAGAACGAGAACTAATGGAAGCCATCTTCTACAAAGAAGAAAGTCTAAGGTCAATCAGCAGAAGAGAGAAAGTTACACATCAAGCAATCAGTGGGAGGAGGGATAGGATTTTAGAAAAACTGAGAAAGATTTTAGAAGATAAAATCTAAAAACTTGGAAAGGTTAAGTGTCAAAAAAGGTGCTTAACCTTTCTTTATGGAAACAAGCAGATACCAAAACGGAGGAATTAAAAATGAAGAAAGAAAAAACATTACAGGAAGTACAGGAACAAATTTCTGAACTTCAGGAAGAAAGAGAAAAGTGCGATGTAAAGCTGAAACAATTACAAAATCAAGGCAAAAAATTAGAAAAACTGGCAAATGAAAAGGAACGAAAAAGAAGAAATCACAGGCTCATACAAAGGGGATTGATAGTAGAAAGGGTCATTAAAAATCCTCTAATATTTACCAATGAGGAGATAGAAAAACTGTTAAATATCTCTACTCACACAGAAGAATACAGACAAGCCTATGAAGAAATGATAAATGGGAAAGATATGGAAGATGAAACAGACATAGAGTAGATAAAATAAAAGACCTTAGTTTTTTCAGAAGCTCCCTGCAAGGGCAAAAAGCTCCGCAGGACGCAAAGCACCCTTTAGGGTGTATAATTGCGCCCTTAGTAAACTAAGGGATTTTAGCAAGTCTTTGAAAATCCAAAACCTAATAAAAACATACGGATAAAGCAGATAGGAAAAGATACAAAAAATAACCCGTCTGCTTTTTTCTTTACCTGAAAACAAATAAAAAAATGAAAGGAGTTTAAAAGTGGCAGAAACATTTCACTTTAATATTTCAATGATAAGCAGAGGAAAAAGTAAATCGGCAGTTGCAAGTGCAGCATATATCTCTTGCGAGAAAATCAAAAATGAATGGGACGGAGAAGTTCATGACTATCACAATAAAAAAGGACTTTTACATTCAGAAATTTTCTTGCCGGAGAATGTCCCCATAGCATTAAAAGATAGAACTACCTTATGGAACAGCGTTGAACTAAATGAGAAAGCAAGCAACGCACAGCTTGCAAGAAACTTCATTATCGCTTTACCAAAAGAATTATCTTTTGAAGAAAACAAGAAACTCATTACCGACTTTATACAGGAAAATTTTGTATCAAAAGGAATGATAGCAGACCTTGCAATCCATGATAGAACAAGTGAAGATAACAACAATATACATGCTCATATTATGACTACCCTTAGACCAATCAATGAAAAAGGAGAGTGGCAGGCAAAAAGCAAAAAAGAATATGTAATTGATGAAAATGGAGAAAAGATAAAACTAAAAAGCGGGAACTACAAAACAAGAAAAGTAGAGCTGACAGACTGGAACAATAAAGGAAACGCAGAGAAATGGAGAGAGAATTTTGCAAGACTTTGTAATCAGTATTTAGAAAAAAATCATCAAGAAAAGAGAGTGGATCATCGTTCCTACAAAAGGCAAGGGATAGAAGAAATCCCAACCATTCACATGGGAGCAAGTGCCAGTGCCTTAGAGAAAAAAGGAATCGAAACCGACAAAGGAAACATCAACAGAGAAATAAAAAAACATAACTCTTTAGTAAAAGCTATCAAGAACAAGATAAAAGAAATCACTTCTTGGATAGACTCTTTACTTGGAAATCTGCAAGCAAAATACGATGGGTATAAACAGACCAAGAAAGATGAACTGGAGAACAAAGCAGAACTCTTTAACCTTTATGAATATATTTCTATCTACAACGAAATACAGGGAGAAAAAACAAAAAATCTATCCTACTATGGACAGATAAAAAAGGGAAATGCAGACCTAAAGAGATTTGTAAAAGCAATCTACTATCTAAAAGATAATCATCTTCAAACCATAGCAGACCTACAAGAAAAAGTTTTTGAACTGGCAAAGCAAAGTAAAAAGATAAGTGAAGATATTCAAAGCAAAACCCAAAGAATAAAGGAGTTAAATCGTTGCTTTATTTGTGCAGACATCATCAAAGAAAATAAGGCGGTATATCAGGAATATAAAGATAAAACTTTTCTTAAAGATAAATTTTACAATTCACATAAAGATGAAATTGAAAACTACAAAAAAGCAAGAAAGACTATAGAAAAATTTACTGGAACATCAGCTATAAAGTCGAGTGATTGGCAGAAAGAAATATCAAGCCTTGAAAAAGAGATACAAGACTTAACTGAAGATAAAGCTAAAGTTCAAGACGAATTTAAGCAGATAGATCATATCAAATATGCAGTAAAGATTGTGGGTG
Source organism: Peptoniphilus sp. oral taxon 836 str. F0141 (assembly GCF_000179335.1). Taxonomy (NCBI): domain Bacteria; kingdom Bacillati; phylum Bacillota; class Tissierellia; order Tissierellales; family Peptoniphilaceae; genus Peptoniphilus; species Peptoniphilus sp. oral taxon 836. The sequence continues at coordinate 31,135 of NZ_AEAA01000121.1, read as the reverse complement.
ACGAGTATGGAATAGATTTATCTATAGAGATAGACAAGGCAATTAAGAGGGGAGATAAACCAAGTGTAATTGCACAACTGAAAAAATTTCAAGAGCAAGAGGAAAGAAAGGGTCAGTACAAACAAAAAGCAAAAGAAAAGGCTAAAGAAAATTATAAAAATAAAGGGGAGGAAAGATAAAAATGGCAGACAACAGAAGATACTATTGGTTAAAATTGAAAGAAGATTTTTTTACAGATAAGAGAATCAAAAGGCTAAGAAAAATATCAGGAGGAGATACCTATACAATCATTTATCTTAAATTGCTTTTACTTAGCTTAAAAGATAGTGGGAAGCTGTATTATGATGGAGTAGAAACAGACTTTATCAAAGAGCTTGCCTTAACGATTGATGAAACGGAAGATGATGTAATGGTTATAGTAAATTATCTTGTAGCACAAGGATTGATGGAGATAATTACAGAAAATGACGAGTATTTTTTAACAGAAATTCCAAGTCTTATAGGTTCAGAAACAGCTTCTACAAGGCGTTCAAGAAAATCGAGAGGACAAAAAGCGTTGCAATGCAACACTGGTGCAACACCTTGCAACCTTTTGCAACAAAACTGCAACGGAGATATAGAGATAGATAAAGAGATAGATATAGAGTTAGAAAAAGAGGGGGAGATAGAAAAAATATCCCCCAACCTTTATGGAGAATATAAAAATGTTTCCTTAACCGATGAAGAATATGGGAAGTTAAAGGATAAAATGCAAGGTCATAGGGAAGAAATGATAGAGAAGCTGTCAACCTATATGCAAAGCACGGGAAGAAACTATAAAGATCATTATGCGACCTTAGTTCATTGGTATGAGCAAGATAAAGGTAAATTAAAAGAAAGCCATAAATCAAAAGTATATACCTTTGAAGATTATGACAAGGGGGAACACTTGTAGACCTCGTATAAGACGGTGGAAAGGTGTTTTTAGAGCGTTAATGATAAAATAGGTATCAGACTATAGCTAAGTGTAAAATAGGGCTTAAAATTGCAGTATGAAAAAAATATCGTATTTATGATAAAATGATAGTGATATGGTAATAAACTCAGTTATAAGGAGAGGATATATAAATGCGAATTCAATTTACTGTAACCGATGAAGAACTTGAAATTTTAACTAAAAAAGCAATAGAGGGAGGTTTCCCAAGCGTTACTGAATATTGTAAGTGTAGCAGTTTACAAGAAAATACAAGCTATGCTGACCTATATACTACCTTATTAAACAAAATTAGCTCTTTACCGAAGGGCAAAGAATTTGTTTTGAGAGAGTTAATCGCAACACCGCCGGCATTGATTGGCAGATGGTTTTATGAAAATGTAAATAAGAGACTTGTAAAAAATGTGGAACACATCGGAAAAGCTGAAGGCGGAGTAGAAAAATATAAAAGAATTTAGATAATGTTGGAGGTGCATTTCATGGCAGAAGAGAATAAAGAGATAGTTATTGTAGATGATAAAACTATACAAGAAAAAATATATCTTATTCGTGGGCAAAGAGTAATGCTTGATGCAGATTTAGCTGAAATATATGGTTATGAAACAAAAAACTTTAATAGACAGGTGAAAAACAATATTGAGAAGTTTGAAGGCGAAGATTTTATGTTTCAACTGACCGAGAATGAATTTGAAAACTTGAGGTGCAAAAATTTCACCTCAAGTTGGGGCGGTTCAAGATACTTACCAAATGCCTTTACAGAACAAGGTATTTATATGCTTATGACGGTATTAAGAGGTGAACTTGCGATTAGGCAAAGTAGAGCCTTAATTAGAACATTTAAGCAGATGAAAGACTTTATAATCGAAAATCAAGATTTTATTAGCTCAAAAGAATTGGTACAAATAGCAGTACAGACAAATCAAAACACAAAGGATATAGCTGAAATAAAGTCGCAAATGGCTACAAAAGAAGATTTGAAAAAGGTTATGGATAATTTTATAGATCCGGACACATACAAGCATTTCCTTTTAATGAACGGAGATAAGATTGAAGCAGATGTTGCCTATACCAAAATATATAAGTCTGCAAAGAAAAGTATTTATGTGATAGACAACTATATAGGCTTGAAAACCTTAGAATTATTAAGGGCTGCAAAAGACAATGTTGAAATTATAGTCTTTAGCGACAATGTGAAAAACAAGGATATGCTGACAAAAAATATCCTAAACGATTTTAGAAAAGATTACCCTAATATCAATCTGAAGATGAAAATTGCAGGTAAAAAGTATCACGATAGATATATTGCCATTGACTATGGAACAGACAGTGAAGCCTTTTATCTTTGCGGAGCTTCATCAAAAGATGCAGGAAATAAAATATCAAGTATTACAAAGATAGAGGAATCTTCCAAGGATATGTATCATACGATGTTTGGCGGAATGCTGAACAATAAGGATTTGAAAATTTAATATGCAGATAACAGAATAGACAGTTATATGAGCTTTAAGCAAGGCGGTAGAAGTAAAAATCTATCGTCTTTTTTAATTGCAACAAACAGGAGGAAAAATATATGAACGAAAATAAAAATGAACAGAATAAAGGAACAAAGACGATAAAGAAAATTGGTAAAGCAACCTATGAGGTTGTTGTTCACTTTAATGAAAATGCAACGGAAACAATGCAAGACAAATTAAAACGCATAATGCTTAGAGAAATGGAGAGAGAAAAACATCAAAAAGTCGATAAAAATGATTAGAAAGTCCTTGACAAGTTGTTACAGGAAAAACTGCCAAGTCAATTCTAATATCTTGTGGAGCAAGACTAGCACCTTTTGATATAAGAGAGCTTAGAGAGCTAATGAGTGAAGACGAATTAGAACTCGATAAAATTGGAGATAGAAAAACTGCTTTATTCGTAATAATATCAGATACTGACGATACATTTAACTTTGTAGTTTCAATAATGTATTCTCAACTATTTAATTTATTATGTGACAAGGCAGATGATGTGTATGGTGGAAGACTTCCAGTTCATGTTAGGTGTCTACTTGATGAGTTTGCAAATATTGGTTTGATTCCTAAATTTGAAAAACTGATTGCGACAATTCGTTCAAGAGAAATATCAGCAAGCATAATATTACAAGCACAATCACAATTAAAAGCAATCTATAAAGACCATGCAGATACAATAGTTGGTAACTGTGACTCAACACTCTTTCTAGGAGGAAAAGAAAAAACAACAGTAAAAGAGTTATCAGAAACCTTAGGAAAAGAAACCATAGACCTATATAACACATCAGAAACAAGATCAAACCAGAAATCTTTTGGTTTAAATTACCAAAAAACTGGCAAGGAACTTATGAGCCAAGATGAAATAACTGTAATGGATGGCGGTAAGTGCATATACCAGCTAAGAGGGGTAAGACCTTTCTTGTCTGATAAATTCGATATTACAAAACATAAGAATTACAAGTTATTGGAAGATTATGATAAGAAAAACTTGTTTGATGTAGAAGAGTATTTAACAAATAGAGATAAGGTAAAGTTAAAATCAAGTTATAAAATAAATAGGCTAAATATTTGAGTTTATGGAGAAAGCAAAATGTGTGAAAATAGAAAATCATATTTAATTATATTAAATATAAATGGTGAGCAGTTTATTCTAGAAAGTGACACAGAACTCACAAGGGATAAGAAAAATTATATTGAAGCAATATGTGAGACAATGTACGATGAAAGTAATGAATGGTATGAAGATATATATGATATGTCCCCATATGATATAGCTGAGCTATTTGAAAAAACAGTAAAGGACCAAGTAGGAATAACTGTTACATTTAAAGCGATAGACCTTGAAGTATCTATTTTAGAAGACTAGAAATAAGGTATTAATAGGCGATAGAAATTAAAAGCTCTATCGTCTTTTTTTATACTCAAAATTAGGAGGTAAAAATGGTAAGGATAAGAAGTCCCACTTAAATAGTTTAATATATAAGACATTTAGCGATTGAAATATAAGTTCAGTCGCTTTTTTAATTGAAATTTTTAGATTAAGGAGAAGAAATTAATGGATAGAGAAATGATAAATATTAATGCAAATGTAGTTAAGAAAGCTGAATTTTCAGAATTTGAAAAAGATGGAGAAAGTGTTCAAGTAGCAAATTTTGCTCTTGTTAAAAATTATGGAAAGGGCAAAGAATATACAAATTGCTCAGTATACGGAGAAAAGGTAGAAATTGTAAAAGAATTTGAAAAAGGAGATCTAATCCATGTCTTTGGATATCTCAAAGAGAATAAAAAAGGAGATAAGGTCTACAAGAATTTTATAGTTAAATCACTAAACAAAATAGAAAATAAGAAAGAAAACGAGGAGGAATAATATGGAATTTTTTACAGCTGGAGTTGGAGTTTTAAAAACACTTGTAACTGCAATTGGTGCAGGTTTAGGAGCATGGGGAGTTATTAACTTAATGGAAGGTTATGGTAATGATAACCCTGGTGCTAAATCTCAAGGTATTAAGCAATTTATGGCAAAATAAGGACGGAATAACACAACAAATTCTCTAAAATAAATCACTAAATCAATGTAAGATTGAATGAAATCAATATTTATGCTATAATTAAATAAATCTAATGAACATAAAAAGAGGGATATTATGGCACTTAACTATAAACCATTATGGATACAGTTAGCAAAAAAAGGTTTAAAGAAAACTGATGTAATAGCTATGGCAGGGCTTACAACAAATGTTATGGCACAAATGGGCAAGGATAAACCAATTACATTTAAGAATTTAGAAAGAATATGTAAGGCTCTATCTTGCACTCCTAATGATATTATTAGTTTTGAAGATGAATTTGAACAAGAGATTTAAATTCTTATAGTTCTTTAAACTTGATTTATAAGGAATCAAAGAAAATCTTAATAAAGTTATCTAAAATTTTATTGAAATAACAGTAATGGATGGAGGCACGTGTATATACCAGATAAGAGTAGTAAGACTTTTACTATCTGATAAATTTGATATCACAAAACATAAGAATTACAAGTTACTGGAAGATTATGATTAAATATTAAGATATAATTATTTTTGGCAAAATATCTATATACAAACCATGGAGGTAGGCATATGAGGTCTTATGAAAGTAAGGAAGAATTAAAAAATGAGATTAAAAAAACTTTTGCAAAATATATTTCAGAGTTTGATAATATCCCAGAAGAATTAAAAGATAAAAGAGTAGACGAAGTTGATAGGACACCAGCAGAAAATCTTGCCTATCAAGTAGGTTGGACAGCTTTAGTATTGAAATGGGAAGAAGATGAGAAAAAAGGACTTGAAGTAAAAACACCATCAGATAAATTCAAGTGGAATCAATTAGCCGAATTATATCAATGGTTTACAGAAGCTTACGCTCATAAATCTTTAAAGGAACTAAAAGAACAATTAACAAAAAATATTGAAGATATTTATCTTATGATAGATGAGCTAACAGAAGAAGAATTATTTAAACCTCATATGAGAAAATGGGCAGATGAAGCAACAAAAACAGCAACTTGGGAAGTGTATAAATTTATTCATGTAAATACAGTAGCACCATTTGGTACATTTAGAACTAAGGTTAGAAAATGGAAGAAATTAGTACTTTAGTAACATAAATTTGACGTATATTAGAATAATTTGATTTAGACGATAGAAATTAAAACTATATCGTCTTTTTTTATACTCAAAATTGGGAAATTAAGGGGGTTGAAAAAAATTTTTATTGGTGGTATTATTAAAATAACAAGTACACATAAGTACACTTCTGAAACAGGAGGTGCAATATCAATATTATAATAAATACCGATTCTAGCGAACCGATTTATGAACAAATCGAAAATCAGATAAAAAAACAAATTATGAATGAAGATTTGAAAACTGGAGATTCTATACCATCTATGAGAGTATTGGCTAGAAATCTTAAGGTAGCTGTAATTACAGTTCAAAAGGCTTATGAAAATTTACAAAAAGATGGATTTATTGAAACTATTCATGGCAAAGGCAGTTTTATATCAGCAAGAAATATTGAATTACAAAAAATAGAAACATATAAAGAAGTGGAAGATTTAGCTAAGAAAATTGTCAAGAGCATACAATCAAGTTCTATTTCAATAGATGATTTGATAGATTTAATAAAAAAGATATATGAGGAGGGGCAATGATGGATTCATATGAAAATAAATTAGCATTAAGGGTATCTGGATTAAATAAAAAGAATAAAACAAATGATTTTTCTTTGAAAAATATAAATATTGAAGTACCTTATGGATCTATTGTAGGAAATATAGGAAGAAATGGAGCGGGGAAAAGTACTACTATTTCTTGTATACTTGGAATGTTTCAAAAAGATGATGGAAAAATAGAGATATTTGGTACTGAAGATTGTAATCAAGTAGATATTAAAAAACACATAGGTGTTGTTTTAGATGACCCAAACTTTTCATTATTATTAACGCCTAATGAGATAAATGAGGTAATGAAATTTAATTATAGTAATTGGGAAGAAGATAGTTTTAAAAATTATTTGAATCGATTTAATTTGCCAATAGACAAGAAAACTAAGCAATTTTCATTTGGAATGAAAAAAAAGTTATCGTTGGCTATAGCATTGTCTCATGAAACAAAACTTCTCATATTAGATGAAATTACTTCAGGGTTAGACCCAGTAAGTAGAGATGAGATTTTATGTATATTATTAGAATTTATAGAAAACCCAGAACACTCGGTATATATATCATCACATATTACAACAGACTTGGAAAAAATAGCTGATTATATAGTTTTTATGGATAATGGTAAAGTCGTGTTGAGCGAAGAAAAAGATGAATTGTTATATAACTATGGGATACTTCGTTGTAATGATACGGATTTAGAAAAAGTCGATAAAACAGACATAATTTCATATAGGAGAGAATATGGGAGAGTAAATATTTTAGTAAAAGATATATCGAAGATAAAGAATAAGTATAAAGAATTTGTTGTAAATAAACCTAATTTTGATGAAATTTTGCTGATTTTGACAGAGGGAGGAGAATCCTAATATATGAAAGGTCTATTATTAGAAATATATTATAAAAATATTAAAAACATATGTGTAATGAATGCGTTTTTGCTTACAATTTGGATTTTGATAAATCTTTTTTCTAGCACGCAAATGCTTGTTTTTGCATATTGCGCAGTTGTAATATTCTCCAACAGTTTATTAATACTTTTATCACAGAGAAAAGATTATGATTTAAAATTGTATAAATACGAGTTCATGTTACCGATAAAAAAGAAAAACATAATTTTGTCAAAATATGTAAGTCAAATAGTTATTATTTTTCTGTCTGTATTAATGTTAGTAATCCTGAATTATATATCAATTCATGCAGGTAAGCATTATTTTGATTATGGTTTTTCGGATTTTATTATTTTATTAAATATTTTGTTAGCTTTTATTCTACAAATGGTATCAATATTTTACTTGGCTTTGTACTTTATTGATTTAGATAAAGGTGATTTGTGGTTAGTAATAGGGCTAATTGGCTCTATTGTGCTTGTAGCTATAGAGATATTTGTGGTTAATAAACTTGGATTTTCTAAGTCAGGTGGAAATGTTGCACTTTGTGTAATATATTTGATGTTATTAATAACATCATGCGTATTGAATTCAAAAAGAATGGAAAATCTAAAATTAGATACTTAGGAGGAAAATGATGGCTATAGCAGACATAAATTCAATACTTAGTAGATCATTTCGAAATGATAGGATTTCTAAAATATCATGGGAAAAAGGTAATTATTTAAATGTAACTATGTGTGTAACAGAAGAATGTAATCTGGAATGTACATATTGTTATATGGTTGGGAAGAATAATTTCAAAAAGATGACATTTGAAACAGCCAAAAAAATAGTAGACTTTATTGTGAATGATCCATATTGTAATAACTTATCAGATAATTTATTGATTGATTTTATTGGTGGAGAACCATTATTAGAAATGGAATTGATAGATAAAATAAGCGATTATATCTGTCTGTTGCTATATAGCAAAAGGCATAAATGGTTTAATAATCTTCAATTTTCCTTTTCCACAAATGGGACATTATATGATTCAAAAATAATGGAAGATTATTTAAAAAAGCACAGGTATCATGCTGGATTTGGATTCAGTATTGATGGAACTAAAGAAAAACATGATTTAACAAGAATTACTAGGGATGGAAAAGGTTCTTATGACAAGGTTATTAAATCGTTTTACAAATACAAACAAGACTATGAGGATGAAATATTTCAAAAATCGACATTTTCAAGTGAGGATTTAGTATATCTAAAAGATAGTATAATTCACTTATGGGATCTTGGATTTAAAAATGTTGAGTCGAATTTAGTTTATGAAGATGTTTGGAAAGAAGAAGATCCAAGTATATTTGAAAATCAACTTAAAGAACTTGCGGATTACATGTTTGAAAGTGGTAGATATTTGACCCATAGTGTAGCGTATTTTGAAAAAAGAAGAGGGTTACCACTTGCTAGTAATTCGTTGAATCAAAATAGGTGTGGAGCTGGATATAAGAGCTTAGCATTTGATACAGATGGGAATATTTATCCGTGTATACGATTTTTAGAAATGTGTTCTGATGATAAAAAGGGAATGATAGTTGGAAGTATAGATAAAGGTGTAGATTATAATGCCTTGAGAGCTTTATGTGGAACTACTTGGACTTCTGTAAGTGATGAAGAATGTAATAATTGTAATGTTGGAACTGATTGTGGTTGGTGTGTAGCACAAAATTATCAGGAGAATGGCTCTTTATATAACAGAGTAAAGCATATATGCGAAATGCATAAGGCTAATGTGAGGGCAAATAAATATTTTTGGAAAAGATATGAATTAGAGACAGGGAAGACATCAGATAGAGTTATTGAAAAGGTGTTGTTTTCAAAACATAATGAACTTAAATATGTTTATTTTATTACATCAGATGATGCACCTTCTTTTTGCAATTATACAAAGCGATATAATGAGGGGAATTATATGTCTAAGGACTTATATGATAATGCTTTGAAATTTTGTCTAGACAATGAAGTATTGCCTATTTTTCTGGGTAGTTATGAAATTGATTTAGATAGTGAAAAGAAAGTGTTCTTTGAAATAGACAGGAGAAGAATTTTTAAAAATCCGCAAAGATCTATAACTGTAGTTGATGAATATTCAGAAAATATAGAGACACCAGTTATAAACTACATTTTGAGAAAAAATGAGATTAGAAAGTTAAAAAACACAATTGAGAGGTTTTGCAACAACGGAATTAAACGAATAAATCTGTTTATTAGTGATATGAATTTGTGGAACGATAGTGACATTACACTATATGAAGATCAATTGCATGGATTATGTGAGTATGTTGTAGATTTATTTGTTGAAAGAGGTGTTTTTCTACAGATAAATGTTTTGAGTGACAGAATAATGCTAGAAAAGAACGAGACTAGGGATTGTGCAGCAGGGATAAATTCAGTTGCACTGGCTCCAAATGGTAAATTTTATGTATGCCCAGGATTCTATTTTACTAATCCTGACTGGAATATAGGGAATCTAAAAGATGGAATAGATTTCTCTGAAAAGCGTAAATATTTTAGGGGCAAGTCGGCAATGTGCTTAGAATGTGATGCAAATGCATGTAAGAGATGTTTATTAGATAATAAAATTACAACAGGTGAGGTAAATGTTCCTTCATCTACTCAATGCAAAATATCATTCGTAGAGGCAAATGCACAGAAATACTTTGCAAACTTATTGCAAGAAAATAATGAAGTTTTAAATATATATATTCCAGATGATCTTAAGATATTGAAATACAATGATTATGTTTCAAAAATGATTTTTAATGATGAGAGAGCAATTGCTGATAAATGGAATTATTAAGTGAGAAGGTATAAAAATGGATTGTGAGAGGAATATAGAATTAACATCAGAAGAAGTAAAAAATCTTATGATTAGAGTTCAAAAATTTAATTCGATTAGAACTATTGACTTGATTATAAGAAATAATCCTAATATAGTTGGTGAATTTGATATGGACGAAAGCATATTTGCAAATGTTGAGACTGAGCTTTTATATGCTGATAAAAATTGTAGAAAATGGTGGAATGAAATTTGTGAAAAATACAAATTGCAAAAAGATTTGGGGTTCAGGGTAGATTATGAATCCTGCGTTTTAACATTGCTATAATTGCATTAATTCAATTATAAATATATTTGGAAAGGAGGGCATTGTATGGATTTTATGCTTTACACAAAGCCAAATACACCTGACATAGTACCTTTTGCTTGTGGATATCATGACAGATGTAAGGGTTGTAGAAATGCTTGTACAGGCTGTAGCTCAGGGTGCAAAGGTTGTACAGGTGGATGGTTTATAGGTTAGGTGTTAAAAAAATAAGAAAGCTCGTAAATGAGCTTTCTTATTTCATTTTAAGAAGTAATTAAATAATTGTGGTGTGGAAATGAAAAAGAAAAAAAGCATAGTTTATAACATAAAAGTGGTTAAAATAATAAAAGAATGTACACCTAGTCAAATTCCATTGATTATAGCAAATGCCGTTTTAAAAAGTGTTCAAGCCATTATAAATATTTTGTTGTTTAAGTATGTTTTTAATATGTTAATAAATAAAGTTGAATACGATGCTTTGATAACAAATATAATTATAATTTTCTTTACTAATATGATTATTTTAATGATAAAAATAGCATAAAAATCTAGTTATCCGCATAAAAACTGGACTTATCACACTTTATCAAGGTCAAAACCACTCAATTTACTACTAATTTACTACTTATGAATGAGCTTTGATACGACGATTTATCCTTGAAAAGTGAAGATATAAAGATACTTCCAATAAAATTTGAATATTTAATAGGTAGACACTTCAAAAAATGAGGTGTCTATTTTTTTACCCGATTTTGAAAGGAAGTGAACTTATGAAAACAAAAAATCAAGAATCAAAAGGTCGTTCCCCACTCTTTAAGACCATCAAACATTCATTCAGCCAATAAAAAAGAAAGGATAGGTAAAAATATGGAACTTAAATTTGTGATTCCCAACATGGAAAAAACATTCGGCAATTTAGAATTTGCTGGCGAGGATAAAGTCGTTCAGCGAAGAATCAACGGACGGCTAACTGTCTTATCAAGAAGCTATAATCTCTATTCTGATGTTCAAAGAGCAGATGATATTGTGGTGGTGCTTCCTGCTGAAGCTGGCGAAAAACATTTCGGCTTTGAGGAACGTGTGAAGTTAGTCAATCCACGTATTACCGCAGAGGGCTACAAAATCGGCACTCGTGGTTTTACAAATTACCTTTTACATGCTGACGACATGATAAAAGAATAAAGAAAGAGAGGAAAAATGATGAGATTAGCAAATGGCATTGTATTAGATAAAGACACGACTTTTGGAGAATTGAAATTCTCTGCTCTACGTCGTGAAGTGAGAATCCAAAATGAAGACGGGTCGGTTTCAGATGAAATCAAGGAACGTACCTATGACTTAAAATCCAAAGGACAAGGACGCATGATTCAAGTAAGTATTCCTGCCAGCGTGCCTTTGAAAGAGTTTGATTATAACGCACGGGTGGAACTTATCAATCCCATTGCGGACACCGTTGCTACTGCCACCTATCAAGGAGCAGATGTTGACTGGTATATCAAGGCAGACGATATTGTGCTGACAAAGGATTCTAGTTCATTCAAAGCTCAACCACAAGCAAAGAAAGAACCGACACAAGACAAATAGTCGCTAGGTAGAAAGGAGACTTTTTCGTATGAAACAGCGTGGTAAAAGGATTCGCCCATCTGGTAAAGATTTAGTCTTTCATTTTACGATAGCGTCACTCCTGCCTGTTTTCCTGCTGGTTGTCGGACTGTTTCATGTGAAGACAATCCAGCAGATCAACTGGCAGGATTTTAACCTATCACAAGCAGATAAGATTGACATTCCCTATTTAATTATCAGTTTCAGTGTCGCAATTCTTATCTGCTTGCTGGTAGCGTTTGTATTCAAACGGGTTCGCTATGATACGGTTAAACAACTTTACCACCGTCAAAAACTGGCAAAGATGATACTTGAAAACAAGTGGTATGAATCTGAACAGGTCAAAACAGAGGGTTTCTTTAAAGATAGTGCTGGTCGTACAAAGGAAAAGATAACCTACTTCCCTAAAATGTATTATCGACTTAAAAATGGCTTGATACAGATACGGGTGGAAATCACGCTGGGAAAATATCAAGACCAACTCTTACACTTGGAAAAGAAATTAGAGAGTGGCTTGTACTGTGAGCTGACGGATAAAGAGTTAAAGGATTCCTATGTGGAATATACTTTGCTCTATGACACCATAGCCAGTCGTATTTCTATTGATGAAGTAGAAGCTAAAGATGGTAAACTTCGCTTAATGAAAAACGTATGGTGGGAATATGATAAGCTCCCTCATATGTTGATTGCTGGTGGTACAGGTGGCGGTAAAACTTACTTTATACTGACACTGATTGAAGCCTTGCTTCATACAGATTCAAAACTGTATATTCTTGACCCGAAAAATGCTGACCTTGCGGACTTAGGTTCTGTGATGGCAAATGTCTACTATAGAAAAGAAGACTTGCTTTCTTGCATTGAAACATTCTATGAAGAAATGATGAAACGTAGTGAGGAAATGAAGCAGATGAAGAACTATAAGACTGGCAAAAATTATGCTTACTTAGGTCTCCCGGCACACTTCTTAATCTTTGATGAATACGTCGCTTTCATGGAAATGCTGGGAACAAAAGAAAACACCGCAGTTATGAATAAGCTGAAACAGATTGTCATGTTAGGTCGTCAAGCTGGCTTCTTTCTAATACTGGCTTGTCAACGTCCAGACGCAAAATATTTAGGCGACGGAATCCGTGATCAGTTTAATTTCAGAGTGGCTTTAGGTCGTATGTCTGAAATGGGCTATGGCATGATGTTTGGCAGTGACGTACAAAAGGATTTCTTCTTAAAGCGAATCAAAGGTCGTGGCTATGTTGATGTAGGAACAAGTGTCATATCAGAGTTTTATACTCCCCTTGTACCAAAAGGATATGATTTCTTGGAGGAAATTAAAAAGTTATCCAACAGCAGACAGTCCACGCAGGCGACGTGCGAAGCGGAAGTCGCAGGTGTGGACTGATCTTGCTGGCTGGTGTGGCAATAGCCACGCCAGCACTTAACCCCCCGTATCTAACAGGGGGGTACAAATCGACAGGAAACAGTCAAAAAAACATTAGAAAATCCTTTGGTTACAAGGGATTTACAAAATTTCAGCGTATGTCAAATGGGCTTTAAAAGTTGACATACGCCTTTTTGATTGGAGGGATTTTTACTGAATGAACAAACTTGGTTACAGCATTTAAAAGAAAAACGCTTGGCTTATGGACTATCTCAAAACCGTTTAGCTGTTGCGACTGGTATTACAAGGCAGTATCTAAGCGATATTGAAACAGGAAAAGTCAAGCCATCAGAGGATTTACAGCAGTCCCTTTGGGAAGCTCTGGAACGCTTCAATCCCGACGCTCCCCTTGAAATGCTGTTTGATTATGTAAGGATTCGCTTTCCGACAACAGACGTACAGCAGGTGGTCGAAAACATCTTACAACTGAAACTGTCCTATTTTCTTCATGAGGACTATGGTTTCTATTCTTATTCAGAGCATTATGCTTTAGGCGACATATTCGTCCTTTGCTCCCATGAACTGGACAAAGGAGTTCTGGTGGAATTGAAAGGTCGTGGGTGCAGACAATTTGAAAGCTATCTTCTGGCACAACAAAGAAGCTGGTATGAGTTCTTTATGGACGTTTTGGTGGCTGGCGGTGTGATGAAACGCCTTGACCTTGCCATTAACGATAAGACAGGGATTTTGAATATCCCTGTACTCACTGAAAAGTGCCAACAGGAAGAATGTATCTCCGTCTTCCGCAGTTTTAAAAGCTATCGCAGTGGCGAACTGGTACGCAAAGAGGAAAAGGAATGTATGGGAAACACCCTCTATATCGGTTCATTACAAAGTGAAGTTTATTTCTGTATCTATGAAAAGGACTACGAGCAGTACAAGAAAAATGATATTCCCATTGAAGACGCAGAAGTAAAAAACCGTTTTGAGATTCGATTGAAAAATGAGCGTGCCTATTATGCAGTCCGTGATTTACTCGTCTATGACAATCCAGAGCATACCGCCTTTAAAATTATCAATCGGTATATCCGTTTTGTAGATAAAGACGATTCCAAACCTCGTTCTGATTGGAAACTGAATGAAGAATGGGCTTGGTTTATTGGGAACAATCGTGAACGATTAAAACTAACCACAAAACCAGAGCCTTACTCCTTCCAAAGGACGCTGAACTGGCTATCTCATCAAGTTGCCCCGACCTTAAAGGTTGCGATTAAACTTGATGAAATCAACCAGACGCAGGTTGTAAAAGACATTCTCGACCATGCGAAACTGACAGACCGACACAAGCAGATTTTGAAGCAACAGTCAGTAAAAGAACAGGACGTGATAACAACAAAAAAATAACTCAAATACAAATTCATTGAATATAGAGAGGAGAACATTTTTATGAATTTTGGACAAAACCTTTATAACTGGTTTCTATCAAACGCTCAATCACTGGTGCTTTTAGCAATCGTTGTGATTGGCTTGTATCTTGGCTTCAAGCGTGAGTTTAGCAAACTGATTGGCTTTTTAATTATTGCGATTATTGCGGTTGGCTTAGTCTTCAACGCTGCTGGAGTAAAAGACATTTTACTAGAGCTATTCAATCGCATTATTGGTGCTTAAATAAAACCGTTCTTTTGTGGAATATAAGTGGTTTTCTTATGTTCCGCAAAGGAATGGTACACCAAACGAAGTGCGGTAGGGATTTTTGAATCTCTACAAAGAAAGGACGTGAATATATGGACGATATGCAAGTCTATATTGCGAATTTAGGCAAATACAATGAGGGCGAATTGGTCGGTGCGTGGTTTACCTTTCCCATTGACTTTGAGGAAGTCAAAGAGAAAATCGGCTTGAATGATGAATATGAGGAATACGCCATTCATGACTACGAGTTACCCTTTACGGTTGACGAATACACTTCCATTGGCGAACTCAATCGACTATGGGAAATGGTATCGGAATTACCCGAAGAATTACAATCGGAGCTATCTGCTCTGCTCACTCATTTTTCAAGCATTGAAGAACTAAGCGAACATCAAGAGGATATTATCATTCATTCCGATTGTGATGATATGTATGACGTGGCACGCTACTACATTGAAGAAACGGGTGCTTTAGGCGAAGTACCAGCTAGTCTTCAAAACTATATTGATTATCAAGCCTATGGTCGGGATTTAGACCTTTCAGGAACGTTTATCTCAACCAATCATGGGATTTTTGAAATCGTCTATTAAATCTGTCGGTACATTACTACTGGCAGATTTTCTATTTTACGGGGTGGCTCAATCAGCTACCCCTATTTTTTATGAAAGGATTGATTACATGAAGAAAATACGAAGCTATACCAGTATCTGGTCTGTGGAAAAGGTACTGTATTCTATCAATGATTTTAGACTTCCGTTTCCCATAACCTTTACGCAAATGACATGGTTTGTCGTGTCACTCTTTGCAGTGATGATACTTGGCAACTTGCCCCCTCTTTCCATGATAGAGGGAGCATTTCTCAAATACTTTGGGATTCCTGTGGCTTTCACATGGTTTATGTCTACAAAAACTTTTGATGGTAAAAAGCCTTATGGATTTTTGAAGTCTGTCATTGCTTATGCACTGCGACCAAAGCTGACCTATGCAGGAAAAAAAGTAACGCTTGGCAGAAACCAGCCACAAGAAGCCATTACAGCAGTTAGGAGTGAATTTTATGGCATATCCAATTAAATACATTGAAAACAATCTCGTCTGGAATAAAGACGGGGAATGTTATGCTTACTATGAGCTTGTTCCTTACAATTACTCATTTCTAAGTCCAGAACAGAAAATACAAGTGCATGATTCTTTCAGACAGCTTATCGCACAAAATCGTGATGGCAAAATTCATGCTTTACAAATCAGTACAGAATCCAGCATACGTTCTGCACAAGAGCGTTCCAAAAATGAAGTCACTGGCAAGCTCAAAGCGGTTGCCTATGACAAAATCGACCAACAGACAGACGCTTTAATATCCATGATTGGCGAAAATCAAGTGAACTACCGTTTCTTTATCGGCTTTAAGTTGCTTCTCAACGATCAGGAGTTTTCTATGAAAAGTCTTACCGTTGAAGCAAAAAATGCTTTGTCTGATTTTGTCTATGATGTGAACCATAAGCTGATGGGCGATTTTGTTAGTATGAGTAATGATGAAATCCTGCGTTTTCAGAAGATGGAAAAGCTCTTAGAAAATAAAATCTCTCGTCGTTTCAAAATCCGCAGGTTAGATAAGGACGACTTCGGCTATCTGATTGAACACCTTTACGGACAGACAGGCACTGCCTATGAAGAGTATGAGTACCATCTATCAAAGAAAAAGCTGGATAATGAAACGCTGATTAAATACTATGACTTGATTAAGCCTACTCGCTGTTTGGTGGAAGAAAAACAGCGATATTTGAAAATCCAGCAGGAAGATGAAACCGTCTATGTAGCTTACTTTACCATTAACAGCATTGTCGGAGAACTGGACTTCCCGTCCTCTGAAATCTTCTACTACCAGCAACAGCAATTTACATTCCCGATTGATACGTCAATGAATGTGGAAATTGTAGCGAATCGTAAAGCCCTATCTACTGTCCGCAATAAAAAGAAAGAACTGAAAGACTTGGATAACCACGCTTGGCAAAGTGATAATGAAACCAGCTCCAATGTGGCGGAAGCTCTGGAAAGTGTGAATGAGCTGGAAACCAATTTAGACCAAAGCAAGGAATCTATGTACAAGCTGTCTTATGTGGTAAGGGTATCAGCAAATGATCTTGACGAACTCAAACGTCGTTGTAATGAAGTGAAAGATTTTTATGACGATTTAAGCGTAAAACTGGTACGACCATTTGGGGATATGCTCGGCTTACATGAAGAATTTTTACCTGCCAGCAAGCGTTATATGAATGATTATATTCAATACGTGACCTCTGATTTCCTCGCTGGTTTAGGTTTTGGTGCTACTCAAATGCTGGGGGAAAATGAGGGGATTTATGTTGGCTACAGCTTAGATACTGGACGCAATGTCTATCTGAAACCTGCTCTTGCCAGTCAAGGGGTTAAGGGTTCAGTAACCAATGCGTTAGCGTCGGCTTTTGTTGGTTCGCTGGGTGGTGGTAAATCCTTTGCGAATAACCTTATCGTCTATTATGCGGTGCTTTATGGGGCACAAGCAGTGATTGTAGACCCAAAAGCAGAACGTGGCAGATGGAAAGAAACCTTGCCAGAGATTTCCCATGAAATCAATATCGTCACTCTGACTTCTGATGAGAAAAACAAAGGCTTACTTGACCCTTATGTGATTATGAAAAATCCCAAAGATTCTGAATCACTGGCTATTGATATTCTGACATTCCTTACGGGGATTTCCTCTCGTGATGGGGAACGCTTCCCAATCCTTAGAAAAGCCATTCGTGCAGTAACCAATAGTGAAGTACGAGGGTTGATGAAAGTGATTGAGGAATTACGGGTTGAGAATACGCCACTAAGTACCAGTATAGCCGACCATATCGAAAGTTTTACAGACTATGACTTTGCACATTTATTATTCAGTAATGGTTATGTGGAGCAGTCTATCAGCTTAGAAAAACAACTGAACATTATACAGGTTGCGGACTTGGTACTTCCCGACAAGGAAACTTCCTTTGAGGAATATACCACTATGGAGCTTTTATCCGTTGCTATGCTGATTGTCATTAGTACCTTTGCTTTAGACTTTATCCATACAGACCGAAGCATTTTCAAGATTGTAGATTTAGACGAAGCATGGAGCTTTTTACAGGTAGCACAAGGAAAAACACTATCTATGAAGCTGGTTCGGGCTGGTCGTGCTATGAACGCTGGGGTATATTTCGTGACCCAAAATACAGACGACCTCTTAGATGAAAAACTGAAAAATAACCTCGGCTTAAAATTTGCATTTCGTTCCACTGACCTTAACGAGATTAAAAAGACCTTAGCCTTTTTTGGTGTAGACCCAGAGGACGAAAACAATCAGAAGCGATTGCGTGATTTGGAAAACGGGCAATGCCTTATCAGTGATTTATATGGTCGTGTCGGTGTGATACAGTTCCACCCTGTATTTGAAGAACTGCTCCATGCCTTTGATACCAGACCACCTGTGCGAAAAGAGGTGTAAATGTGAAACCATCAATAGTAAACAGAATAAAATCAAACTGGACGCTGAAACGTCTAGGTAAAGTGGCAATGACAGTGGCTTTCACACTTGTGATTGCCATTTTTCTTTTAGCCATGCTGGGAACGGTGGTTCAAGCTGCGGGCTTGGTAGATGATACGGTCAATGTGGCAAATGAATACAGCCGATACCCACTTGAAAACTATCAACTGGATTTTTATGTGGATAATAGCTGGGGCTGGCTTCCGTGGAACTGGTCGGACGGGATTGGAAAACAGGTCATGTATGGACTATATGCCATTACCAATTTTATTTGGACAATCAGTTTGTATGTTTCCAATGCGACAGGTTACTTAGTACAGGAAGCCTATTCCTTAGACTTCATTTCCGCTACAGCAGATTCCATTGGTAAGAATATGCAGACCTTAGCTGGTGTGAGTGCAAACGGATTTTCAACAGAGGGTTTCTATGTTGGATTCCTCTTACTCTTGATTTTGGTTCTTGGGGTTTATGTTGCCTATACGGGACTGATAAAGAGAGAAACCACAAAGGCAATTCATGCCATTATGAATTTTGTGCTGGTGTTTATCCTATCGGCTTCCTTTATTGCCTACGCTCCCGACTACATTAAAAAAATCAATGACTTTTCATCAGACATCAGTAATGCCAGTTTATCACTTGGCACGAAGATTGTCATGCCCCATTCCGATAGTCAAGGCAAGGACAGCGTGGACTTAATCAGAGATAGCCTGTTTTCCATACAGGTTCAGCAACCGTGGCTACTGCTTCAATACAACAGTTCAGACATTGAAAGTATCGGTATTGACCGTGTGGAAAGCCTGCTCTCCACCAGCCCAGATTCCAACAATGGCGAAGACAGAGAAAAAATTGTTGCGGAAGAAATTGAAGACAGAAGCAATACCAATCTAACCATTACAAAGACCATTAACCGTTTAGGTACAGTCTTCTTCCTATTTGTCTTCAATATTGGGATTTCCATATTTGTATTCCTATTAACAGGAATCATGATTTTCTCGCAGGTACTTTTTATCATCTATGCTATGTTTCTGCCTGTGAGCTTTATTTTAAGCATGATTCCATCATTTGATGGTATGTCAAAACGAGCCATAACAAAGCTCTTTAATACCATTTTGACACGAGCTGGAATCACATTGATTATTACGACAGCATTTAGTATTTCAACCATGCTCTATACCTTATCGGCTGGTTATCCGTTCTTTTTGATTGCTTTTCTACAGATTGTGACCTTTGCAGGAATCTACTTCAAGCTGGGCGATTTAATGAGTATGTTTTCTCTACAGAGTAACGATTCTCAAAGTGTGGGAAGTCGTGTGATGAGAAAACCTCGTATGCTTATGCACGCTCACATGCACCGTCTACAGCGGAAACTTGGACGTTCCATGACTACTCTAGGGGCTGGGTCTGCCATTGTTACAGGTAAAAAAGGACAGTCGGGTTCGGGGAGTTCTGCAAGGACACAAGCAGATCACTCCCGACCAGACGGAAAGGAAAAATCAACACTTGGAAAACGTATCGGTCAAACCATCGGTACAGTAGCTGATACCAAAGACAGAATGGTAGACACTGCTAGTGGTTTGAAAGAACAGGTTAAAGATTTGCCGACCAATGCAAGATATGCAGTATATCAAGGAAAATCCAAAGTAAAAGAGAATGTCCGTGATTTAACCAGTAGTATTTCTCAAACCAAAGCGGACAGAGCCAGTGGACGCAAGGAACAGCAGGAACAAAGGCGAAAAACCATTGCGAAGCGTCGCTCTGAAATGGAACAGGTCAAACAGAAAAAACAGCCTGCTTCTTCTGTTCATGAAAGACCGACTACAAGACAAGAACAATATCATGATGAACAGACCTCAAAACAGTCTAATATTCAGACTTCATATAAGGAATCTCAACAAGCCAAACAAGAGCGTCCAGCAGTTAAGTCCGATTTTTCAAGTCCAAAAGTGGAACGCCAAGGCAATACCGTTCAAGAAAAAACCGTTCAAAAGCCAGCAACTTCAACCACTACAGCAGATAGAACTTCACAACGTCCAATCACAAAAGAACGTCCGTCTACTGTTCAAAGAGTACCACTACAAAATACAAGAAGTAGACCACCAATCAAAACCGCCACCATTAAGAAAGTCGGTAAGAAACCATGAAGTTGAAAACTTTAGTGATTGGTGGTTCTGGATTATTCTTGATGGTCTTCTCACTGCTTCTGTTTGTTGCCATTTTATTTTCAGATGAACAGGACAGCGGAATTTCCAATATTCATTATGGAGGTGTGAATGTTTCCGCAGAAGTGCTGGCTCATAAGCCTATGGTAGAAAAATATGCCAAAGAATATGGCGTTGAAGAATATGTCAACATACTTCTTGCGATTATACAGGTGGAATCGGGCGGTACTGCGGAAGATGTTATGCAGTCCTCGGAATCCCTCGGTCTTCCACCTAATTCATTGAGTACAGAAGAATCCATTAAGCAAGGTGTGAAGTATTTCAGTGAATTATTAGCCAGTAGCGAAAGGCTCAGTGTAGATTTAGAATCGGTTATCCAGTCCTACAATTATGGTGGTGGTTTCTTAGGGTATGTGGCTAATCGTGGAAATAAATATACCTTTGAACTGGCTCAAAGTTTCTCAAAAGAGTATTCAGGTGGCGAAAAAGTGTCTTACCCCAATCCCATAGCCATACCTATCAATGGGGGCTGGCGATACAACTATGGCAATATGTTTTATGTGCAACTGGTAACGCAGTATCTTGTCACAACAGAGTTTGATGATGATACGGTACAAGCCATCATGGACGAAGCACTGAAATATGAGGGCTGGCGATACGTTTACGGTGGAGCTTCCCCGACTACTTCTTTTGATTGTAGCGGACTGACACAATGGACGTATGGAAAAGCTGGAATTAACTTACCACGAACCGCACAACAGCAATATGATGTGACCCAGCATATCCCACTATCGGAAGCACAAGCTGGCGATTTGGTTTTCTTTCATTCTACCTATAACGCTGGCTCTTATATTACTCATGTTGGGATATACCTTGGCAATAACCGTATGTTTCATGCAGGCGACCCAATCGGTTATGCCGACTTAACAAGCCCCTACTGGCAACAGCATTTAGTGGGAGCAGGACGAATCAAACAATGAGAAAGGAAGATTTAATGATGAAATTTAGAAAAAATCAGAATAAAGAAAAACAGATACCAAAGGAAAAGAAACCTCGTGTCTACTATAAGGTCAATCCTCATAAAAAGGTTGTGATTGCCTTGTGGGTACTTTTAGGGCTTAGTTTCAGCTTTGCGATATTCAAGCACTTTACAGCTATAGATACTCATACTATTCACGAAACAACTATCATAGAAAAGGAATACGTTGATACTCATCATGTAGAAAATTTTGTAGAGAACTTTGCGAAAGTCTACTATTCATGGGAGCAATCCGATAAGTCCATTGATAATCGAATGGAAAGTCTAAAAGGCTATCTGACAGATGAACTTCAAGCTCTCAATGTTGATACAGTACGCAAAGATATTCCTGTATCGTCTTCTGTAAGAGGATTTCAGATATGGACGGTAGAGCCAACTGGCGACAATGAGTTTAATGTAACCTACAGTGTAGACCAGCTCATTACAGAGGGAGAAAATACAAAGACCGTCCACTCTGCTTATATAGTGAGTGTCTATGTAGATGGTTCTGGAAATATGGTACTGGTTAAGAATCCGACCATTACCAACATACCTAAGAAATCAAGTTATAAACCAAAAGCCATTGAAAGTGAGGGGACGGTTGATTCCATTACAACCAATGAAATCAATGAGTTTTTAACGACGTTCTTCAAGCTCTATCCTACAGCGACAGCCAGTGAACTTTCCTACTATGTGAATGACGGGATATTAAAACCAATCGGAAAAGAGTACATCTTTCAAGAACTGGTAAATCCTATTCACAATCGTAAGGATAATCAAGTCACGGTATCGCTGACAGTGGAGTATATCGACCAGCAGACCAAAGCAACGCAGGTATCTCAATTTGATTTGGTACTTGAAAAGAACGGGAGTAATTGGAAGATTATAGAATAACAAATATTGGTACATTATTACAGCTATTTTGTAATCACGTACTCTCTTTGATAAAAAATTGGAGATTCCTTTACAAATATGCTCTTACGTGCTATTATTTAAGTGACTATTTAAAAGGAGTTAATAAATATGCGGCAAGGTATTCTTAAATAAACTGTCAATTTGATAGCGGGAACAAATAATTAGATGTCCTTTTTTAGGAGGGCTTAGTTTTTTGTACCCAGTTTAAGAATACCTTTATCATGTGATTCTAAAGTATCCAGAGAATATCTGTATGCTTTGTATACCTATGGTTATGCATAAAAATCCCAGTGATAAAAGTATTTATCACTGGGATTTTTATGCCCTTTTGGGTTTTTGAATGGAGGAAAATCACATGAAAATTATTAATATTGGAGTTTTAGCTCATGTTGATGCAGGAAAAACTACCTTAACAGAAAGCTTATTATATAACAGTGGAGCGATTACAGAATTAGGAAGCGTGGACAAAGGTACAACGAGGACGGATAATACGCTTTTAGAACGTCAGAGAGGAATTACAATTCAGACAGGAATAACCTCTTTTCAGTGGGAAAATACGAAGGTGAACATCATAGACACGCCAGGACATATGGATTTCTTAGCAGAAGTATATCGTTCATTATCAGTTTTAGATGGGGCAATTCTACTGATTTCTGCAAAAGATGGCGTACAAGCACAAACTCGTATATTATTTCATGCACTTAGGAAAATGGGGATTCCCACAATCTTTTTTATCAATAAGATTGACCAAAATGGAATTGATTTATCAACGGTTTATCAGGATATTAAAGAGAAACTTTCTGCCGAAATTGTAATCAAACAGAAGGTAGAACTGTATCCTAATATGTGTGTGACGAACTTTACCGAATCTGAACAATGGGATACGGTAATAGAGGGAAACGATGACCTTTTAGAGAAATATATGTCCGGTAAATCATTAGAAGCATTGGAACTCGAACAAGAGGAAAGCATAAGATTTCAGAATTGTTCTCTGTTCCCTCTTTATCATGGAAGTGCAAAAAGTAATATAGGGATTGATAACCTTATAGAAGTTATTACTAATAAATTTTATTCATCAACACATCGAGGTCCGTCTGAACTTTGCGGAAATGTTTTCAAAATTGAATATACAAAAAAAAGACAACGTCTTGCATATATACGCCTTTATAGTGGAGTACTACATTTACGAGATTCGGTTAGAGTATCAGAAAAAGAAAAAATAAAAGTTACAGAAATGTATACTTCAATAAATGGTGAATTATGTAAGATTGATAGAGCTTATTCTGGAGAAATTGTTATTTTGCAAAATGAGTTTTTGAAGTTAAATAGTGTTCTTGGAGATACAAAACTATTGCCACAGAGAAAAAAGATTGAAAATCCGCACCCTCTACTACAAACAACTGTTGAACCGAGTAAACCTGAACAGAGAGAAATGTTGCTTGATGCCCTTTTGGAAATCTCAGATAGTGATCCGCTTCTACGATATTACGTGGATTCTACGACACATGAAATTATACTTTCTTTCTTAGGGAAAGTACAAATGGAAGTGATTAGTGCACTGTTGCAAGAAAAGTATCATGTGGAGATAGAACTAAAAGAGCCTACAGTCATTTATATGGAGAGACCGTTAAAAAATGCAGAATATACCATTCACATCGAAGTGCCGCCAAATCCTTTCTGGGCTTCCATTGGTTTATCTGTATCACCGCTTCCGTTGGGAAGTGGAATGCAGTATGAGAGCTCGGTTTCTCTTGGATACTTAAATCAATCATTTCAAAATGCAGTTATGGAAGGGATACGCTATGGTTGCGAACAAGGATTATATGGTTGGAATGTGACGGATTGTAAAATCTGTTTTAAGTACGGTTTATACTATAGCCCTGTTAGTACTCCAGCAGATTTTCGGATGCTTGCTCCTATTGTATTGGAACAAGTCTTAAAAAAAGCTGGAACAGAATTGTTAGAGCCATATCTTAGTTTTAAAATTTATGCGCCACAGGAATATCTTTCACGAGCATACAACGATGCTCCTAAATATTGTGCGAACATCGTAGACACTCAATTGAAAAATAATGAGGTCATTCTTAGTGGAGAAATCCCTGCTCGGTGTATTCAAGAATATCGTAGTGATTTAACTTTCTTTACAAATGGACGTAGTGTTTGTTTAACAGAGTTAAAAGGGTACCATGTTACTACCGGTGAACCTGTTTGCCAGCCCCGTCGTCCAAATAGTCGGATAGATAAAGTACGATATATGTTCAATAAAATAACTTAGTGTATTTTATGTTGTTATATAAATATGGTTTCTTGTTAAATAAGATGAAATATTTTTTAATAAAGATTTGAATTAAAGTGTAAAGGAGGAGATAGTTATTATAAACTACAAGTGGATATTGTGTCCTGTATGTGGAAATAAAACACGATTAAAGATAAGGGAAGATACTGAATTAAAAAAATTCCTCCTCTATTGTCCGAAATGCAGACAAGAAAATTTAATTGAAATAAAGCAGTTCAAAGTAACTGTGATTACAGAGCCAGACGCAAAGACGCAGAGCCGATAAAATGAGATTAATACAATCTCATTTTATCGGCTCTTTCCGTTATGTATGGATTCTTTTAATTAGTCTTCGATGTTTCTTGCTTCGTTGATACCGCTGGCTAAAGATTCCATTAAGGATAGTTCTTTGTCTGTAAAGCTATCCATGTATTTCTCTATCTGTAATCGTCGGGTGCTTTTTACCAAGTTATTAGCAGGTAAGAAAAATTCATCAACGGAAACATGAAGTAACGATACAAGGTCATAAAGAACTTGTATGCTGGGGTGTTGCCCTTTATTTTCAATATTAGTTAAGTACCGTGGGTCAATTTCAATCAATGCTCCCACTTGTTCACGAGTTAAACCTCGTTTCAATCGAGCTTCTTTAATGGCTAAACCAAAGGCTCTAAAATCATATTTATCTTCTTTTTTACGCATAGTAGACCACCTCTATACATTTTATTGTTCCTACTGAATTAAAAACAGGTATAGAAAAACGTGTTATATGGTTTATAGGTTTATATTTAATAAAAAGCACTACTAAACGCCAATAAAAAAAACCGTTATATGGTAGTGCTATTTACGCTGTTAAAATATTGTATATTACTTCCAAATGGCGGTTTGTTGGAGGTCAACGTCGCCATGAAGTACATCATATACAATAAATTTCCTTACATTGGGTTCTTGTCAAAAAAAGTCGTCTATCTGCAATAGATAAGTACGTCCACCAATGTGGTTTTATAAATCATATAGATAGAATAACAGAAGCATGTAAACAGAGAAATAAATCTGTTTATATGCTTTTTTGGCTATTCAGAACTTTTTTACAAAGTTTATTTATCAGTAATGCAACAAATCCCCCTTTCACATTGGGACTAAGAGTGAAAGGAGATAAACGAGCAAGGCTCACTTCCTTTCCTAGACAGAAAGGGGGTGAGAAACATGAAACCATCTTCTTTTCAGACCACAATAGAAAATCAGTTTGACTATATCTGTAAACGTGCTATGGAAGACGAGCGAAAGAATTATATGCTTTATCTTTCAAGGATTGCAAAGCGTGAGGTGTCCTTTTCGGATGTTGGCGATTATCTTGTTAGCCAGTTTGCGACAACAGATAACTATTCAACTGACTTTCAGATTTTTACACTCAATGGGTTATCAGTAGGCGTTGAAAATGATTTGTTGAGTGAAGCATTACGTGAGTTGCCAGACAAGAAACGTGAAATTCTACTGCTGTTTTACTTTATGGACATGAGCGATTCAGAAATTGCAGACCTGTTGAAATTGAACCGTTCTACTGTCTATCGGCATAGAACCAGTGGACTAGCCTTAATTAAAAAGTTTATGGAGGAATTTGAAGAATGAAAACACAATATCCTATGATTC
This sequence comes from Peptoniphilus sp. oral taxon 836 str. F0141, assembly GCF_000179335.1. NCBI lineage: Bacteria > Bacillati > Bacillota > Tissierellia > Tissierellales > Peptoniphilaceae > Peptoniphilus > Peptoniphilus sp. oral taxon 836. The sequence continues at coordinate 4,703 of NZ_AEAA01000121.1, read as the reverse complement.
CCTTTCCTCTCATTGTAAAGGCAACAGATGGCGATACCGAAGCGATTAACCAGATTCTACATCATTACAGAGGGTACATAACGAAGCGTTCCCTACGACTTATGAAAGATGAATATGGCAATCAAAGTATGGTCGTTGATGAAGTCTTACGTGGAAGAATGGAAACCAGACTGATTACAAAGATTTTGTCATTTGAAATTAAGTAATATCCTCTCTCCTTTCGTGGAAGCGTGCTAAACCATTCCACGCTTCCCGAACAGGGAGGTTTGTTATTCCACCAAAGCATATTGAGCTTTCAATGTGTTTTGATAGGCTAACGAGCCATTGTTCTTTGAAAACTGAATAAAAGTAATCGAATACGTTTCGATAAGAAAAGAGCCAACGGAACTAACCGCCATGACCTATCTTATAAAGATAGCGAGCGATTCATGTTAGTGATCCGAGAAGCAATCTTTAGCAGGATTGCCTGCAACGACATTCTTATCGTGATAATGATACTCCCATACAGTCAATAGTCCGAGCGTGATAAAACCGTCGCAGGCAATGAGTATGGCTACATGAGAACCATGCAGGGGTGGAACTCCCGTGAGCTTTGCTAAAGCTGTTCGATTGCTGGTAAAACAACTTTTATGAAATCCAAATAAGTGATTTGGAAAGGAGGATTTTATGAAGCAGACTGACATTCCTATTTGGGAACGTTATACCCTAACCATTGAAGAAGCGTCAAAATATTTTCGTATTGGCGAAAACAAGCTACGACGCTTGGCAGAGGAAAATAAAAATGCAAATTGGCTGATTATGAATGGCAATCGTATTCAGATTAAACGAAAACAATTTGAAAAAATTATAGATACATTGGACGCAATCTAGCGTCGCCAAAGGGTCTTGTATATGATAAAATAGTATTAAGTCGTATCAAGGCTCTTTCCATAAAGGAAAGGAGCAAATGCCATGTCAGAAAAAAGACGTGACAATAAAGGTCGAATCTTAAAGACTGGAGAGAGCCAACGAAAAGACGGAAGATACTTATACAAATATATAGATTCATTTGGAGAACCGCAATTTGTTTACTCGTGGAAACTTGTGGCTACAGACCGAGTACCAGCAGGAAAGCGTGATTGTATCTCACTTAGAGAGAAAATCGCAGAGTTACAGAAAGACATTCATGATGGTATTGATGTTGTAGGAAAGAAAATGACACTCTGCCAGCTTTACGCAAAACAGAACGCTCAAAGACCAAAGGTTAGAAAAAACACTGAAACTGGACGCAAATATCTTATGGATATTTTGAAGAAAGACAAGTTAGGTGTAAGAAGTATTGACAGTATTAAGCCATCAGACGCTAAAGAATGGGCTATTAGAATGAGTGAAAATGGTTATGCTTATCAAACCATCAATAACTACAAACGTTCTTTAAAGGCTTCATTCTATATTGCTATACAAGATGATTGTGTTCGGAAGAATCCATTTGACTTTCAACTGAAAGCAGTTCTTGATGATGATACTGTCCCTAAGACCGTACTAACAGAAGAACAGGAAGAAAAACTGTTAGCCTTTGCAAAAGCTGATAAAACCTACAGCAAAAATTATGATGAAATTCTGATACTCTTAAAAACAGGTCTTCGTATTTCAGAGTTTGGTGGTTTGACACTTCCAGATTTAGATTTTGAGAATCGTCTTGTCAATATAGACCATCAGCTATTGAGAGATACTGAAATTGGGTACTACATTGAAACACCAAAGACCAAAAGTGGCGAACGTCAAGTTCCTATGGTTGAAGAAGCCTATCAAGCATTTAAGCGAGTGTTAGCGAATCGAAAGAATGATAAGCGTGTTGAGATTGATGGATATAGTGATTTCCTCTTTCTTAATAGAAAGAACTATCCAAAAGTGGCAAGTGATTACAACGGCATGATGAAAGGTCTTGTTAAGAAATACAATAAGTATAACGAGGATAAATTGCCACACATCACTCCACATAGTTTGCGACATACATTCTGTACCAACTATGCAAATGCAGGAATGAATCCAAAGGCATTACAGTACATTATGGGACATGCTAATATAGCCATGACGCTGAACTATTACGCACATGCAACATTCGATTCTGCAATGGCAGAAATGAAACGCTTGAATAAAGAGAAGCAACAGGAGCGTCTTGTTGCTTAGTAGTACAAATGAATTTACTACTTATTTACCACTTCTGACAGCTAAGACATGAGGAAATATGCAAAGAAACGTGAAGTATCTTCCTACAGTAAAAATACTCGAAAGCACATAGAATAAGGCTTTACGAGCATTTAAGAAAATATAAAAAGATAATTAGAAATTTATACTTTGTTTATTTGAAATATATTTATAGAGCAGTTTTTTATAGCTAAAAACAAAAGAATTATAGTGGGTCATTTTCAAAAATTACTGCTTGATAAGAGTGTTAAATTTGAGCTAGAGTGTTTTGAAAAAATGGAATATTACGATGAATTTAAAAAATCTAAAGATCAGATAGAGAAAAGAATAGAAGATATTCAAGAAACACTTTCAAATTTTGTGACATCAATTTTAGGAATTGGTGCATTTATTGGTTTAATAATAACTATGGAACCAATTGTAATTATATTTTCATTTTCAAGTGTATTAATGTCCTTATTTTTAAATAAAAAAGCTATAAGTATGCAATATGATTTTTATGAAAAAATAACACCATTAGAGCGAAAAGTGGATTATTTTCTTAAAATTAGTACTGATAGAGAATATGCTAAGGATGTAAGAATGCACTCTGGATTCGTATCTTTGATTAAAATGAAATTTAACTATAATTTGTCAAATATAATTAAAATAATTAAAAGTTTTTCTAAAAAATACTCATATGTATTAGTGTTTCAGAACTTGATTGTTCAAGGCGTTAATCTGATTACAGTAATTTATATTGTACGAAAAGTTTTCTTTAAATTAATTTCTATAGGAGATTTTGTAGCACTAGCCGGCAGTAACCAGCGATTGATTGAGTATATCAGCACATTATTCAGGGTTATTCCAGAAATATATGAACATGGTTTGTATTTAGAAAATCTATTCAATTTTTTGGAATACAATGTAAAAGTATATGATGGTGAAGTAGATTATGTTGATGAGAAAAATCTTGAGATACAGTTAGAAAATGTTAGTTATATGTATCCAGAAACAAATGTATATGCCATAGAAAACCTAAATATGAAAATAAGGCAAGGAGAGAAAGTTGCTATAGTTGGTGAAAATGGAGCAGGTAAATCTACATTAATAAAATTATTGTGTAGATTATATGATCCCACATCGGGTCGTTTATATTTTAAAAATGAATTATATAAAGATTTAAAAATAAATATTATAAGGGACAATATAAGTGTTCTTTTTCAGGATTTCAAAATGTATTCGTTACCTATAATTGATAATGTTTTAATGAAAGAAGTAACAGAGAAAGATGTTGATTTTGGGAATGTAATAGAAGTGCTACGAGTACTAAGAATGTTGCAAAGGATAGAAAATTGTGATAACGGGATATTCACAGAAATATCTAGAGAATTTAGTAATAAAGGGACTTTATTTTCGGGAGGAGAGGAGCAACGTATTGCAATAGCGAGAATTTTTTCTCAAGACAAAAAAATATACATTTTTGATGAACCATTAAGTAATATAGACCCTCTTGCTGAGAGTGAAATATTTGATTTATTGATGGAGAAATGCTCTGATAAGACTCTAATATTAATATCTCATCATCTGTCTAATTTATATAAAATGGATACAATATACTTCTTAGAAAATGGTAAAATAAAAGAAAGTGGTTCACATGAACAATTGATGGCAAAAAAAGGAGAGTATTATAATATGTATATGCGACAATCGGAAAGATATTTAAGGTAGCAATTTTAATTCAATATAAGATATATTGGTAAGAAAAACTTAGCCTTTTTAAATCTTAAATTTGAGGAAATTATTATAAAATAATAAAAAAATAATGGAACAAATGGAGAAAGAATAAAAAATAGAAAATCATTATAGATACATAGATGATATTTCAAAAGACATAAAATTTTAATAGTGAAACTTTGAAAGGGATAGCAGAAATGTTATCTCTTTTTTAATACAAGAAAGGAGATCAGTATGAAAAATTTAGATCAAATAAGACAAGAGTCAAAAGAAATAAAAGATAAAATTGATGATACAGAAGAAAGATTAAGGCAACTAAAAAATCAAGAAAAGAAGATATTAAAACAAGACATAATAAAAAGAAGAAAAGAAAGAACTCATAGGCTAATAACTAGAGGAGCAATATTAGAAAGCCTTATAGAAAATGCAGAAGAACTAACAGATGAAGAAATAAAAATCCTACTAGAAGAAGCAACAAAGACAAAAGAATTCAAAGAAACACTAAAAATAATGAGAGAAAATTAAGAAAAATAAAATAATCAAATATCCCTTAGATTTTCTAAGGGCGCAATTATACACCCTAAAGGGTGCTTGCGTCCTGCGGAGCCAAACCCTTGCAGGGAGCAACAACCATTCGCTTTTTAAAAGTCAAGGGTAAATAAACTCGCTAACGCTCGCCCTTGACTTTTAAAATTTGAAATGAAAGTAACAATTAAGCCGACATACTGAAACAACAAAAATTAATTCAGTAGTCGGCTTTTTCTATTCTATCATTTCAAAACGCTCATTCACAAGGTGGC